>JAJZCM010000046.1 GCA_021846045.1 bacterium
CGGACCCCATTCCCTTTGGGCCATTTTTAAGCGCGGCGGCGATATTTAATCTATTTTATCTGCTGCCGTTTGGCTTTCCGTTTCGATTTTGACCCGTTGAACCTTCATCTGGTAAGATATACTCGTCGGTTTCCCTTTATTCCGGGCTAGCTCAATGGTGGAGCAGGCCGCTGTTAACGGCAAGGTTGTAGGTTCGAGTCCTACGCCCGGAGAAAATTTTAGAGAGTTCTTAAGTCTAAGCTTTTTTATTTTCCTCGACGAATTTGCGGATGTCCTCGATGTGGTCGAGAATCAAAGCCGCCTTGCTTAGACCGAATTGAAACGGAAACTTGTCCTCGGCGTTCCGCTTCAAAACAATCATTTTATTGCCCTTAAATTCCCCGAATTCAACAACTCCCATAGCTCCCCTCCTTACTCCTTAATTTACCGTCTTTTAAAATATGACAACAACAAACTCAACAGCGCGCTGACAATCAGCGAACTCGTCAATGGAAAAAATAAATTAAAATTCCCACGCTGAATATGGATATCGCCGGGCAACCTCCCCAAATAGGGAATTTTTCCCGCCAGAAGAAAAACAAGCCCCAAGGCCAAGAGAATTCCACCGGCAAAAATGAGCGATTTTCCCAATTCCTTCTCCATGATCTATTTTTTTATCAACTCCAGCTTTTCATTCAAGATCGCTTCCGTCTGCTTTTTCCTGAAAGCCGCTATTTTTGTTCTAAGCTCCGCGTTTTCCAGCGCCAGAATTTCAACCGCCAAATAAGCGGCATTGGCCGCGCCCCCATCCCCGATAGCCAAGGTTCCAACCGGAATTCCCTTGGGCATTTGAACCGTTGACAAGAGGGAATCGAGGCCCTGAAGCGATTTTGACATCATCGGAACGCCTAAAACCGGCAAAAGGGTTTTAGCCGCGCAAACCCCGGCCAAATGGGCGGCCCCGCCGGCGCCGGCGATTAAAACCTTGATCCCTCGGCTTTCGGCGGAGGCGGCATATTCCGCCACCGCATCCGGCGCGCGATGAGCGGAAAGAACGCGGCATTCATGCGGAACGCCAAAATCTTCAAGGACATTCGATGCGCGGCTCATTGAATCCCAATCGCTTTTGCTTCCCATCAAGATTCCGACTAAAGGCTTGCCCTCGTTCATGTGATCCCCTTTGCGATATCTCGTCTTAACGCCATTCCCCGGAAAAAAATCTTAGCCGCCCCCTGGTAGGCTTTTTGGCGGGCCTCCCAGAGATTAGGACCCACGCCAACTATGCTTAGGACCCGGCCTCCTGCGGTTCGCCATTCTCCGTTTTTAAATGCGGCGGCGGAATGAAAAATTTGAACCGCGCCGCGTTCTTTTTCCAACCCCAAAATCCCTCTCCCTATTTTAATTTTTTCCGGGTAACCTTCGGAGACTAAATTTACGCAAACCGATGATTCGTTTCGAACTCTGAGTTTGAGACCCTTGAGTTTTTTCTTAGCCGCCGCCTGAAGAAATACGAATAAATCAGAATCAATCAGCGGCAAAACCGTCTGCGTTTCCGGATCTCCAAAACGGCAGTTAAATTCCAAGACCCGGGGGCCTTCCCCCGTCAGCATAAGCCCGCAGTACAATATTCCCCGGTAATCCATCTTTTCCCGGCGAATTCCCATCAGGACTTTTTTAAAGATCGTTTCTATTTCTCTTTTTGTCTCGCGGGAAACGGAAACCGGCGAAAAAGCCCCCATGCCACCGGTATTGGGCCCGTGATCTCCATCTTTAAGACGCTTATGGTCGCGACTGAAAGGCAACAAAATAAAAGACCGTCCATCGACAAAAGCCATCGCGCTCAGCTCCGGACCCGTCAAACATTCCTCGATAACGACTAAGTTTCCGGCGTCCTTGAATATTCTTTCTTCCATCAGTTTCTTGGCTGCGAGGAGAGCCTCTTTTTTATTTTTGCAGACAAAGACTCCTTTTCCTCCGGCAAGTCCGCTCGCCTTCACCACTAAGGGTCCTTCCGGAATTCGGCTCAGATACCGTGAAGCGGCGGAAAAATTTTTAAAAACCTTAAAATCTGCGGTGGGGATCGCGTATTTCTTCATGAACGCTTTGGCAAAGGCCTTGGAAGATTCAAGACGGGCCGCGCGCCTTGTCGGGCCGAAACAGGGGATTTTAATTTTTCTAAGCGCGTCCGCCATTCCCGCCTCCAAAGGAGCCTCGGGACCGATGACGACGAGATCAATCTTGTTTTTTTTTGCGAAAGCGGAAACTTCCGCCGGTTTTAAAATATTCAAATCCACGCAAGCGGCCAGCCGCCGAATCGCATCCGATCCGGGAGCGCAAAAAAGTTTTCCCACTTGGGGACTGCGGGAAATTTTTTCACAGAGGGCGTGCTCCCGCCCGCCGGAACCCAGCGCCAGAACGTTCAATGTCAAAGGCCGACCTTTTGCGAAATTGAGACCTCCGCCGGGGTCTTCGTCGGATAGTTCTTCGTGAAACACGCGTCACAAAAACCGCTTCCGCCGGCAGCCTCAAGCATCGCCTCCAAGCTCAGGTAATGAAGGCTGTCGACGCCGACAAAGTCCCGAATTTCTTCGAGTTTACGCTGGTTGGCGATCAAGGCCTCGGATTTAGGAGTGTCAATTCCGTAATAGCAGGCGGACACAATCGGAGGACTGGTAATTCCCATGTGAATTTCTCGCGCGCCGGCTTCTCTCAAACTGCGGGCGATTTTACGCGAGGTCGTTCCTCGAACAATGGAATCATCGATCAAGACGACTCTTTTTCCCTTAAGCGCTTCGGAAACCGGGCTTAGCTTTAAATCAACCGCTATTTCTCTCAACGCCTGGCTTGGGCGAATAAAGGTTCGGCTGATGTAATGGCTGCGAACAAGGCCCACTTCAAAGGGAATTTCGGATTCTCTTGAAAAACCCAGCGCCGCGGGCGCCCCAGAATCGGGAACTGCCATCACGAGATCGGCTTTAACTTCCTTCATTTCCCTCGCCAAAGCGCGCCCCAACGCCTGCCGAACGGCCTGAACGCCTTTTCCAAAAACTACTGAATCGGGCCGGGCAAAGTAAACGAGTTCAAAAACACAACGCGCGGATATTGGGCGAGTCGGAATTTTAACGCTTTTTAAGTTTCCTTGGCGAATAAATAGTATCTCGCCGGGATCAATCTCGCGAATATAAGAAGCTTTAACCAAAGACAAAGCCGTCGTTTCCGAGCTGACAACGTAGGAATTTCCCAATTTTCCGAGGACCAACGGGCGAAAACCGTGAGGATCCCGACAAGCGATCATTTGATCCCCAGTCAAAATGACGAGAGAATACGCCCCCTCCACTTTTTTGAGGGCTTCAGGAAGCGCCTCGTCAAAGTCGCCTGTCGAATGGGCCAACAAATGCAAAATGGCCTCGGAATCGGTTGAGGAGTGGAAAATAGCTCCCTTGGTTTCCAGATTTTTCCGAATTTCGGAGGCGTTGGTCAGATTTCCATTGTGACCCAAGGCCAGCGCCCCGTGCCGGGTTTTAGACACCAGAGGCTGAGCGTTTTTTATGTGGCTGGAGCCGGTCGTCGAATAGCGAACGTGCCCGATGGCGGAGGTTCCACAGAGTTTTTCAATTCTCTTATCGGAGAAAACATCGGAAGTGATTCCCATGCCCGTGTGGGAATTTATCTGCCCATTTAAGACTGAAGCGATGCCGGCCGATTCTTGGCCGCGGTGCTGAAGAGCGAAAAGGCTTAAATAGGTTAGGTGCGCGGCGTCTGGATGATTTTCAATCCCGAAAATTCCGCACATGAGGGCTTAACCTCTACAATAATCGACCGCGTTCTTAAGAATGGCCATTCCAAAGGCTTGCTTTTGAAAGGTTTGTCGGGTCCAGTTTGGGTGGTGGTAAATTTTTGTGTATCTTTCCGGATGCGGCATCATGCCCAGGCAGTTGCCGTCCGGATTGGTCAAAGCCGCGATGTTAAAGACCGAACCGTTCGGGTTGGCCGGATAAGGGGCGATTTTTCCGTCATCGGAGACGTACTGCATGGCAATCGAGCGATTGCGCTTCAAATCCTCCAGCTGCTTGGGGCTTCTTAAGACCAGTTTCCCCTCCCCATGCGCAACCGGAAGTTCGATCATCTCCGGAAGCCCTTTGAAAAACAAAGACGGGTTTTGGGTGTTGATGCGCAAATGAACCCAACGGTCCTCGAAATGGCCCGAATCATTGGCGACAAAACTCGCGCTCTGTTCGCAAGAGGGCGAAAACGGAAGTAGGCCGGCCTTGACCAAGACTTGAAAACCGTTGCAAATGCCGATGACCGGGCGGCCCATGCGTATGAAATTTTTAATATCAATGAGATGAAGTTTGACTTGAGCTGCTAAAATCCGGCCAGCCGATATTTCATCTCCATAAGAAAAACCTCCGGGAAGAATGAAAATATCGTAATCTAAAAGCCGGACGCGCTTCTCCTTAAACAAGCGCAATGGGACGATATCGGGCTTAGCCCCCAATTCAGCGAAAGCGTTGGAAGTCTCAACGGCGCAATTGGTTCCCGGCGCGGATAAAATCAAAACCTTCGGCGATTTCACGACAAAACCTTCCTCTGCCAGGCGGTTTTAAAAGGAGTCGTCGATTCTTCAAATAAAACCAACCCATCCAGGCCGATAATTTTGATGATTGGGTTGGCAAGGCTGGTTCCCACGCGCTTAACACAAGAGCCTTTAACGCATTTGGCGAAAGCGGCTTCGTGTTCAGGTTTGACTTCAAGTAAAATCCGGCTGGGGGTCTCGGAGAACAACAAAACCTCCGAGGAATAAATCGGCTTTTGCTTAGGAAGGGCGTCCAAGTCGATCATTGCCCCAAATTCTCCTGAGAAAGCCATTTCCGTTACCGCCGCTAAAAGCCCGCCTTCCGACAAGTCATGAGCGGAAGCGACCAATCCCTTGGACATCGCCTTATAAACCGCGGCGAAGTTTCTTCTGGCGCAGCGAACATCCACGCGCGGAACCGTTCCGCCCGCGATTCCGTTGATCTCGTTATAAAGCGATCCTCCCATGTCTTCCCCGGTCGGACCGACGATAAAAAGGGAGTTGCCCGGGCCTTTCATATCCATTGTGACGGCTTTTTCTATGTTTGGAACGGGGGCGATCGAGGAAATTAAAAGGGTTCCGGGAATAGAAACCATTTTTCCGGAAGAATCTTTTGATTCGTTATAGAGGCTATCTTTTCCGGAAATAAAAGGAATTTGAAATCCCAAGGAAGCGTCGCGGCATCCCAAGGCGGCCCTTACCAAGGATCCAAGAACCTGGGGATTTTCGGGGTTGCCCCAACAGAAATTATCCAAGAAGGCCGCCCGTGAAATATCAGCCCCCACGCACAAAACATTTCGAAGGGCCTCATCTGCGCACAGCCACGCCATCTGATAGGGATCGATTTTTCCCGAAGAAGGGTTGAGTCCGTGACCAACGGCAAACCCGGATAAATCCGACGTGTCCCTGGTCGCGGCTTGCGGCCAAATGACCGAAGCGTCACCGGGACCGTCATGCCGCGTTCCCTGAAGCGGTTTAATAACGGTGCCCCCTTGGACCTCGTAATCGTATTGCCGAATCAGCCACTCACGGCTGCAAACGTTTAAATGCGACAAAATGTCTTTTAGTTGTTCCGGAATAGATTTCTTTGGGAAAGCGGCGCGGGACTCGGCAAATTTCATCGGAACATAAACGGCCTTTTTTTCCTCAAGGGGAATCCCATTATTAAGAAATTTAAGCGAAAGATTGATCAGGGTTTGCCCGTTCCACAGGACCTCGACGCGGCCGGTTTTAACGAATTCGCCGATCACGCGAATTTTGACGCCTTCGTCTGCGAAAACCTTTTCGAAGGCTTTCAAATTCGCCGGCGGAACGGAAAAAACCATGCGCTCCTGCGATTCCGAAACCCAAATTTCCCAAGGTTCCATATCAGACGCCTTAAGAATCTCTTTCTCCAATTGGACGCGGGCGCCCACGATGTCGGCCATCTCGGTGACGGCTGAGGAAAGCCCGCCCGCTCCGCAATCAGTCACGGAGCGGTAAAGCTTTTGGTCGCGGGCGCTGAGAAGCGCTTCCATGACGCGCTTTTCGTTGAGTGGATGCCCGATTTGAACTGCGGTTGAATGATCATCTCCGTTTAAATTGGCGGAGGAAAAAGTGGCGCCATGAAGCCCGTCTTTGCCGGTGAGTCCTCCGGCGACCACGATTAAATCTCCCGGGCGAATTTCTTTTTTCACGGCCGTCGCCGGCAAAACCCCGACGCTTCCGACAAAAACCAGTGGATTTAAGGCGTATCCGTCGTCGAAATAAAGGCCTCCTGCGGCCGTTGGAATTCCCATTCGGTTGCCGTAATCCCGGACTCCGTCAATCAATCCCCGCAAGATTCTCTCCGGGGAAAGGGCCGTCGGCGGCAGGGACAATTTCTTACCGGGAAAAGCGACGCAAAAAACATCGGTCGATAAGACAGGCTTGGCTCCAAGCCCTGCGGCCAAAACGTCCCGGATGACGCCGCCGAGGCCGGTCTCCGCCCCGCCTTTGGGCTCAATCGCGCAGGGGTGATTATGGGTCTCGACCTTAAAGGCCAAGGCCCACTTGCCCTTATTTCCAAAGCTGACGATCCCCGCATTGTCTTTGAAAACAGACAAGCACCAGGGCTTTTTGGTCTGGCGCGTTGCGCGCGCGATGGTCTCCTCAAAAAGATTCTTGATCAAAACAGTTTTGGAGCCTTCTTGATAGCGAATAGGTGATTTGAAGGTTTTATGCCGGCAATGTTCCGACCAGCTTTGGGCCACGGTCTCAATTTCCGCGCGCGTGGGATTTCTCTTCAAGGAGCGAAAATAAGCCTGGACGGCGAGAATTTCTTTCTCGTTTAAAGACCACAGGTTTTGAGCGCTCAAATTTTTTAGATCCTTGGGCGCCAAGGAATTAAAATCGGATAGAACTTGCAACGGGTCGCTTGCGTTTTCTATTTTTTCAGTCATGAACAAGCCGTAATCGAATAAAGATTAATGACGGGGTTTAAAAGAGAGCGAATGGCGGCCGCTTCTATCTGGGGCTTGCCGCATTTGGATTCGATTTTATAAACCGCAGCTATCCGGATGAAATCCGGAGCGGGAAAACCCATCTCAACCATCGCATTTTTAACGGTGTCGGCTTCCGGGTCCAAGACCGTGGGCTTGAGCCTTACTTCCACCTTCCAAAAAGGTCCTTGAGTGGAAGGCGGCTGGGACAAAATTCGGAAATCCTCGGTAATCGGATCGCAAAGCAGATCTCGGCTTAAGCGATTGATATGGGTCACGGTAAAATTGCCGCGAATTTCATAGAGGCGGCTTTTTCGGACCTTGGTCACCGAAGGGGCGTTCGCGGATTTTAAAACGGCGGCTGCGGATAAAGATTCTGCGTTTCCATACTCCGATTTAAGCGAAACCTCTATTTTGTGCGTAGAAGCCGCAATCATTAGTCCCTCTCCTTGTAAAATTTAAAGGTCGGGACAATGCCGCCCTTATAGTTTATTGGAAGAGGCATTAGTTCTTTAACATTTTTAGGAATTGAAGATACCGAATACGCGTCTGTTCAATGATTTCTTGGGGAAGAACCGGGGGCGCCGAATTTTTGTCCCAACCCGTTTGCTCCAAATAGTCCCGCACGAACTGTTTGTCAAAACTCGCCGGAGACGACCCCGTCCGGTATAGTTGAGCGTCCCAAAAGCGGGAAGAATCCGGCGTCAACATTTCGTCGATAAGATAGAGTTCGGAACCGACGAAACCAAATTCAAATTTTGTGTCGGCTAAGATAAGCCCGTGGGAACGAGAATAATCCGACGCGAACTCGTAAAGCTTCAGCGTAGCGCCTTTGAGCTTTAAAGCCGTCTCCACTCCGACGAAAGATTTGAGTTCCTCAAATGAAATGTTTTGATCGTGGCCCTCGTCCGCTTTAGTCGAAGGGGTAAAAAGAGGATGAGGAAGCGGGGAAGCCTCAAGAAGTCCTTCGGGCAAGGGCTCGCCGCAAACGGAGCGCGATTTTTTATATTCCTTAAACCCCGAACCGGCCAAGTATCCCCGCGCAATGCATTCAGCGTCCACGCGCTTGGCTTTTTTGACCAACATTGTCCGACCTTCCAAATCCTTCCAGGAGGCTTGGACGCCGGAAGGCAAGCGTTTTTTAATTTCGCCTAAATCGGCCGTAATCAGATGATTGGGAATGATTGTCTTCGTCAAATCAAACCACAAGAGGCTCGCCTCGGTCAAAATTTTTCCCTTATCCGGAATCGGGGTTTCTAAAACCCAATCAAAAGCGGACAAGCGATCAGTCGAAACAATTAAAAGCTTGTCGCCCAAATCATAAACATCCCGGACCTTGCCTTTCCTCAAAAGAGGAATCCCCGTCACTTCCAATTGAGACGTAATCAAGTTTTTCATTCCCATTCGATCGTCGCCGGCGGTTTTGAGGTGATGTCATAAACCACCCGGTTGATCCCTTGAACTTCCCTGGTTATCCGGTCTGAAACGCGGCGAAGCAGATTCTCCGGAAGCCTCGCCCACTCTGCGGTCATGCCGTCGACGCTGGTGACCGCTCTCAAAACGACCGCATTTTGGTAACTTCTTGAATCTCCCATGACCCCAACGGTTTTAACCGGCAAAAGAACCGATAAGGCCTGCCAAACTTGCGAATAGTATCCGGCCTTTTTTAGCTCATCGATAAAAATGGCGTCGGCATTGCGGAGAATCTCAAGACGTTCTTGGCTGACTTCTCCAATGATTCGAACCGCGAGCCCTGGACCCGGGAAGGGATGGGCCAACAAAATCTCATCGGGAATCTGAAGCTCCGCTCCCAAACGCCGAACTTCGTCTTTAAAAAGGAAGCGCAGGGGCTCGATGAGCTTTAACCTCATTCTCTTAGGCAAACCGCCGACGTTGTGATGGCTTTTGATCATCGAGGACGGCCCGCTGACGGGAACCGACTCAATCACGTCCGGGTACAAGGTTCCCTGGGCCAAAAAAGAAGCCGATTTTATTTGATACGCTTCTTTCTCAAAAACATCAATGAAGGTTTTTCCAATCACTTTCCGCTTTTTCTCCGGATCGCTGACCCCTTTAAGGCGTCTTAAAAATAATTTTGAGGCGTCAATGGTTTTCACATTCAAGCCTAAGGAGGAGCCTAAAATCATCTCAACCCGCTCTCTTTCTCCCAAGCGCAAAAGCCCGGTATCGACAAAAAAAGCGTGCAGCCTAGAACCGATGGCTCTTCCGATCAAAACGGCGGCCACCGCGCTGTCGACGCCTCCGGAGACCGCACAGACCACATTTGATTTTCCAACCCGGGTCTGAATCTGTGAAACGGCTTCCTTAAGGACATAGGAAATCGTCCAATGGGACTTGATTCCGCAAATATTACGGACAAAATTATCGAGAATCTTCCCCCCTTGGCTGGTGTGGGCCACTTCTGGATGGAACTGAAGCCCGTAAATTTTCTTTTTCTCATCGGCTATAGCGGCCATAGGACAATCTTGGGTTTCGGCGATAACCCTAAATCCGTTTCCAAGGCTTTCGACACTGTCGCCGTGACTCATCCAAGCCCTAAAGAGGCCGGAGACCCCGTCTAAAATCGCGCTCGGCTCCAAGGACCGAACTTCCGCCTCGCCGTATTCCCGACTGTGGGAGGACCGGACTTTTCCGCCATGTTCATGAACCAAAAGCTGCATGCCGTAACAAATTCCCAAGATGGGAATCCCCAAGGAAAAAAGATTGACGGAAGTTTTCGGGGCATTTTTATCCAAAACGCCGGAAGGCCCGCCTGAAAGAATAATGCCTTTGGGAGAGATTTCGGAAATTCTCTCTTTGGAAATGGAAAAGGGAACAATCTCGCTAAAAACCTCAAGCTCGCGCAATCGCCGGGCCAACAATTGAGTGTACTGGCTCCCAAAATCAAGGATGAGAATCTTTTCAGATGGCCTCACGCCATCAAGTATATCCGTGTTTGGACCTCTCATTTACCCATCCCGATCCTCTGGGTTCTCTGGAATATTTTTCCCTCAGTTCTAATCGCCGGAGCGATGATGATTTCGGCGGCTTGCATTTCCCTGATGCTGGAAGTTCCGATAGAACCCATGCAGGTTCTAAGCGCGCCCACCAGATTTTGAGATCCATCATCCAACCGCGAAGGACCGTATAAAATTTCTTCAAGACTTCCAGTCACCCCTACCTGGATTCTTGTTCCCCTCGGCAGATTTTGATGCGGGGTGGCCATGCCCCAATGAAAGCCTTGGCCTGGGGCCTCTTTTGAGCGGGCAAAGGCCGATCCCACCATGACCCCATCGGCTCCACAGGCGATGGCTTTGCAGATATCACCCCCGGAAGACATTCCGCCATCGGTGATGATGGGAACATATCTTCCCGTCCTTTTATAATAATAATCTCGAGCCGCGGCGCAATCGACGGTCGCGGTGACCTGCGGAACCCCAAGACCCAAAACTCCGCGAGTCGTGCAGGCCGCTCCGGGGCCAACGCCGATTAAAAGCCCGGAAACCCCAGTATCCATCAACTCCGAAGCGACGGAATAAGTCACGCAGTTTCCCACAACAACCGGAATTTTCATTTTTTTACAAAAAGCGCCGATATCAAACGGCGCGTATTTTTTCGCTTGATGGCGCACCGTGGCGACGGTCGATTGAACAAAGAAAATATCGCAGCCCGCGCCCGCCGCAATGGGGCCGAATTCATCGGCGTTTTGGGGAATAGTCGACACCGCGCAGGGAACTTTCGCGGCCTTAATCTCCGAAACTCGTCGCGCAATCAGCTCTTTTTTGACGGGCTTTTGGTAAATTTCCTGAACCAAGGCCGTCGCCTCTTCGGGACTGGCTTGGGCGATTTGGTTTAAAACTTCCCGAGGGTTATCATAACGGGTGTTGACCCCGTCCAAATTGAGAACTCCGAGCCCGCCCTGCTTTCCCATCGCGATGGCAAAGGCGACGTCAACGACGCCGTCCATAGCGGAGGCCAGAAAAGGGATTTCCAGTTTGATGGGGCCGATCAAGAGCTTCGTGTCTACCTCATCCGGGTTAATCGTCAAATCTCCGGGAACCAGAGCGATTTCGTCAAAACCGTAAGCCCGCCGGGCTTGTCTGTCTCGGCCGATAAAAAAAGACATTGCCACCCCCCTTCGAGAAATATATGATACAAAATACGTAGACGCGCACAAACTGGTTTTGCTAGCATACCGAAAGGAGACCCCATGAACCGGCTCAGCGGATTTTTAACGACACTCGCCTTATCTTCGATATTGGCTTTTTCCGTATCCGGTTGCGGAACCTTGATTGACCCGGGACATGAGGGACTGCGCCAATTGGTTTTCCGCCAGCATTCCCTTCAAAAAGGCCCATTAATGGACGGCTTTTATTGGCATTTTCCCTGGAACAATATTTTTGTCTACAAGACCACTTGGCAAAGCCGCACCGAGGAAGTGCACGTCCTGACGGAGGAGGCTCTTCATATTTTCGTTCGCGTCACCGTCACCTATCGCCCGAAAACAAGCCAACTCTATGAATTGGCCCAAACCATCGGACCGCACTATTACAGCCAGGTCATCCGCCCGCCGTTTGTGACGATTACAAGAACGGAATTTGCCTGGCACAAGCATAACCGCTTGGGTCAAGATTCCCCAATTATCGAAAGCGACATTTTGAAAAAATTAAAAGCGGCATTGGCTGACATGCCCCTTGTCATTGCCCGCGTCTCCATTGATCACATTCAGTACGACCGGCAAGTGACTGACGCAATCTCAGACAAGATCGCGACCCATCAGAAAGCCGAGCAAAAAGTTTATGAGGAGGATATCGCCAAGGAAAACGCCGATATCGCCCGCACCAACGCCCAAGGCGAAGCCGACGCCGAGGATATTCAAGCCTCCGGAGACGCGAAGGCGATTTTAGTCAAAGCCCAGGCCAAGGCCAAGGCTCAAATGGAGATTTCAAAGACTCTGACCAAGCAGTATATTCAGCTTAAGGCTTTCGATAACCCCGCGACCCGCTATTATTTCGTTCCCACCGGCAAGGACGGATTGCCGCTCATTATCAACGCCGGATCATCCGGCCCCAATTTTAATTCCAGAACGAGTCCTAAGTAAGACGCTGAATGAAAACCATTCTTCTTCTGACTTTTTCCAATATTTTCATGACCTTCGCTTGGTACGGGCATCTGCGTTACCGGCAGGTTCCCCTCTGGGAAGTCGTCTTGATCAGTTGGGGCATTGCTTTTTTTGAATACTGTTTTCAGGTGCCGGCCAACCGCATCGGCTACGGCGAGTTTTCGGTCGTCCAACTTAAGACCATCCAAGAAATCATCACCTTAACCGTGTTTACGGTCTTTGCTGTTTTTTATTTAGGCGAAAAACTCAGATGGAACCATTTTGTCGGATTTTCCTTTCTAATTTTAGCCGCTTTTTTCATTTTCCAGCATCGATAAATAAACGCCTAAAAAAAAATTAAATGAATGACGCCGAGAGCCGCCTTGCGGCTAAATTTGATCTCCATTCCAACATGGTCGTCGAAGCGGCGGCCGGAACGGGAAAAACCTCGCTTTTGATCGCGCGAATTCTTTCCTTAATTCTAGTTGGCCAAGATGGGAAAGGCGTTTCTCTTGAAAAAATTGCGGCTTTAACCTTTACCAATAAAGCCGCCGCGGAAATGAAAATCCGCCTCGCCCAACAACTCCATCAGGTCTCGCTTATAGTCCGAAGCCCGGATGACGCCTCCTCCGCGCTTATAGAATTCATCGCCTCCCTCAAGGAACGCTTTGAATTAAACGATGATCTCATTAAAAATAGGGCCGCGGCGGCCCTTAATCTCATTGAACGAACTCCCATCGAAACCTTTCATTCCTTCATGGCGCGAATTTTGAGGCTTTACCCTCTTGAGGTGGGACTTTCCCCCACGTTTGAAATCGACGAGGGACGGCATTTCAACCGAATTTTCGAATCGGAATGGGAAGCGTGGCTGGATATTGAACTTGGGCCTTCCGCTCCCAGAGAAAAAGACTGGCTCTTGATTCTTAAATTTGTCGCGGTCAAGGATTTAAAGGAATTGGCTAAGGAACTGTGCAAAGAAAAAATGCCGCTGGACTTGGTCCATCAAACATCAAAGAAAGCTTTGGAAAGCCTAAAAAGTATTTTGCAAAAACTTGAGAAAATCCCCGAAGGCAAACCTGTTCCCAGAAGCAAGGCTTTTCCCGCAAAATTTTCCGAACTGCGAAATCAAATTGAAGCTCTGATTCAAATAGCAAGTCAGGAAAAGGAACAGCCCCCCGAGGACTCTCTCCTTTCCTCGTGGAACAATCAACCCTCAAAACCGTCTTGGCCCAAATGGCCGAAGGCATGGGAAGAATATGGAGACGAAGAAATAATTTACGAGCACGCGCAAAAAATAGCGGAGTTGTCCTCCCCGGAAAAGCAGGCCTTGGTGGGAAAAGCGACCCGGCTCTTGACGCCCTTTTGCCTTAAGTTCCTCGATTCCTTCAGACGAGCCGGGTTTATCTCCTTTGACAACCTTCTCCTTGAAGCTCGCAATCTCCTGAAGGATAACCTTAAAATTCGAAATGAAATCAAACGCTTTTACCATTCTTTCTTGGTGGATGAATTTCAAGACACCGACCCCATTCAAGGAGAAATACTCTTCTACCTAGCGGAAAGACAAAACTCTGAGGAAAGGGATTGGGAAAAAGCCGTTCCCGGTCCGGGCCGAATTTTTGTTGTTGGGGATCCCAAACAATCCATCTACCGCTTTCGTGGAGCCGACATCGCCGCCTATCAAGATTTCACGCAAAAAATCTTGTCCTATCCGGGATCTAAATCTTTGTCTTTAAACCTTAACTTTCGAAGCAAGGCCGAAGTGTTGTCGCCGATCAATTCACTTTTTTCAAAAACGATGTCCGAAAAAAAAGGGCTTCAAGCCGCCCACCAAGAACTTAAAACTACCCAAGTTTTAAATCCCGCCTCCTTGTCGCTGACGCCTTCCCCAAAGCGCGACGAGGACGCTCGACCTCCGGCCTTGACCGTGACCGCGCTTGAGATCGTCAAATTGAGTTTCTCGGATGCTTCCGCTCTCGCCCAAGAATTCCAACAAGCGGAAGCACGGTGGATTTGCCGGTGGATTAAAGACCATTGCGGTCCTCAGAAGCAATTCCATTACAAGGACGTAGCCGTTCTCTGGAGAACTCAAACGGGCAGCTCCCATTTAATCGAAGCCCTCAAGGAGGCTCAAATTCCTTACGCCGCCCAGCTGAAAAACTCCCTCTATTCTTCACAAGAGTTCATCGATTTTCTAAACCTTATTCATGTTTTGGACAATCCGGAGGACGAAATCTCTCTGGCCGCGATCATGCGCTCTCCCTTGACCGATACCCGAGATTCAAACTTGGCAAACCCAAAAAGCAGAACCCAAGACGCGATCGCCTTAAAGAAAATCCTTAAAAACCTTCGTTCTCGTCTGGGCCGGATTCCACTGCCCCTCTTCTTGGATCAAGCGCTCAAAGAGACCGCCCTTTTACCCATAGCGGCCAGAACCTATCACGGTTCCCAAGCAGTGTCCAATATTCTCAAAGCCGCTCGCCTTGCGGAAGAGGTTGCCGACCAGGAAGGCCTCACCGCCCGGGAGATGATCGAACGCGTTTTAGAAGAAGTCAAATCGGGAGAAGAAGAAGGAGAAAGCCCTTTGGCGGATGACTCTCTTGACTGCGTCCGCCTCTTGACCATTCACAAGGCCAAGGGCCTTGAATTTCCTGTCGTTTTCATACCACGCATCTCTTCAGCGGGAATATCCAATGAAATTTCCTTGTCCCTGTCGGATTGGAAGACGCAAACAGCCGGGTTTTATATCCCCAAGGCCCGGGCGGCTTCTTTAAACATGGCCTGGCTTAGAATCAGTGAGAAAGAAAGGCTCAACCATGAAGCCCTTCGCCTTCTCTATGTAGGGTTGACCAGGGCCAAGGAAAAAATATTTCTGATTGGAGACAAGGATTTCTCTTCGGGCCAATTTTCTTTTTCTGAATTTTTATCGGCCGATTCGAGCCTTTCGTCAAAAGACTTAGCGGCTGATTCTCTTCTCAAACGATATGCATCCCCCAGCCGCGAAAAAACGGAAGAAATTCTTATTTCACCGGCAGAGTGGGCTTTGAAGTGGAAAAATAGATTCGACCTTGCGCGCGCGCCAATTCGCCCTTGGTCTTCAAGTCCCACGCAAACCCCGACCAATCTTTTTGAAGAGGAAGACTCCCTGCCCCGAAACAACCGAGCTTCTCTTTTGGGACAACTTTGCCATGAGACGCTCAAAAATCTTAATTTCAAAAATCCCGGCGATGTGAAAAAAATTATAAGCGCCGCCGGGGCTTCCTTATCTCAACTGTCTTTAGAACCCATCGATCAAGAACTGCATAACGAGGCCGCCGGCTTGATTGAAGATTTTTTGCGTTCATCTCAATTCAAGGAAATCATCAAAGCCGAAATTCTAGGACGGGAAATTCCCTTCGTCTACCGCGAAAAAGACGCTCTGATTAAAGGGACAATTGACCTTGTCTATCAAAGCGATGAACGTACGGTCATCGTTGATTATAAAACCGGCCCGGCGCCTTTATCCTTGGATGAGAAAAAAACCGCTTTGGAGCGCTACCGCCCTCAAGCCGAAACCTATCTTCGTGCCGTGGAAAAAACGTTGG
>JAJZCM010000091.1 GCA_021846045.1 bacterium
TCGCTGTTCCTGGGCGCGTGGCCGCAAAAGTTCTCCTTACCCCAACCTTAGACCAATTTGGGAAGGATTTGACCCATGAAGCCGCTTCCGGAAAGCTCGATCCGGTCTACGGACGGGATCATGAAATTGCGGAACTCATTAACATCCTCAATCAAAAGAGAAAAAGAAACGCGGTTCTTGTGGGAGAAGCTGGAGTGGGAAAAACCGCGATTGTCGAGGGCTTGGCCCAAAAACTTGAGGCGGGAAAAATTCCCGGTTTGGAAGGCAAGCGAATCATCTCTTTAGACATGGGCGCCTTGCTAGCGGGAACAACGCTGAGAGGCCAGTTTGAAGAGCGAGTCAGCAATTTAATCAAGGAACTCGAAGAAAATCCAAACATTATTGTTTTCATTGATGAACTGCATCAAATCGTCGGCGCGAATTCTAGTGCGGGCGAGCGCTCTTCAATGAACATGGCTAATATGCTCAAAACCGCCTTGGCTCGCGGAACGGTCCAAATGATCGGAGCGACGACCTTGGATGAATACCGCAAATACATTGAAAAAGACGCGGCCTTGGAAAGGCGGCTTCAGACCGTTACGGTTGAGGCCCCCAGCGCGGATGAGACGGTTGCCATTCTTAAAACTTTAAAACCCGGGTTTGAAAAACATCATCATGTGGTTTATGAAGAAGCGGCTCTTAAGGCTGCGGCGGAACTCGCCGAGCATTACATTTACGGGAGAAATCTGCCGGATAGCGCCATTGACGTTTTAGACGGCGCGGGCTCTTTAGTCCGCGCTTTGGGCCGCGCGACGGTCACTGAAGATGTGGTGCGGGCGATTGTCTCAAAGATCAGCGGAATTCCGGTTGAAAAAATGGATCGGACAGAAAAAAACCGACTTTCCGGCATTGAGATTTTTTTAAAACAAAGAATCAAAGGCCAGGATGAGGCGCTCAAAGTCGTCTCCGAGGGAGTTCGGGCCGATCGCGCGGGTTTTAAAACGACGCGCGCTCCTTTAAGCTTTCTCTTCACCGGTCCGACCGGAGTCGGAAAGACGGAGACGGCCAAGGCCTTGACGGAATTTCTCTTTGGAAGCGAGAAAAATCTCATCCGTCTCGATATGTCCGAATACCACGACTCTTTCCAGCAGTCTCGAGCCATTGGCGCGGCGCCAGGATACATCGGATCGGATAAGCCGGGAGATTTGACTGAAAAAGTGCGGAGAAATCCCTACAGCGTCATCTTGCTCGATGAAATTGATAAAGCGAGCCCGGATTTCCTCAACCTTCTTCTTCAAGTCTTGGATGAAGGACATTTGACGGACAATTCCGGGAATATTGTTGATTTCAGCCATGCGATCATCATTATGAGCGCCAATTACATGAGCCAAGCCTATGTCGAGAGTCCGCATCATATTGGTTTTCACGCGGTAAACGAAGAGGCGACCTTGGTGGAGAGAAAAGCGGCGGTCGCGGAGGGGATTAAGCATATCCTGAGGCCCGAGTTCTACAACCGCATTGGAGACGTTGTGGCGTTTAATCCGCTGACCGAAGGCGCCGCAGGAGAAATCCTAGATCAAATGATTATTCAGGTCCAACGCGTTGCGCAAACTAAAGGCATCGAGCTTGAAATCAGCCTTGGGGCTCGCGATTTTATCCTGTCGAAGGGGTATGATCAAACTTACGGAGCGCGGCCCATGCGCCGCGCGGTTGACCGTTATCTCATACGTCCGTTGGCGGTGGAATGGCTCAAGGCGGATAATCCGCAGCGTTTGCGCGTTGTTGTAAGCCCCAATGGGGAGGGCCTGAGATTTGAAGCCTTCTAAACGGGGATTGCGATCCCTTAGCGTAGTGCGTCATAAGTCTCTTTACAATTCGTCACTCAGGGCCGTTTTCCTTCGGAATTTGGAAACGGCATTTCCTCGGCTTATGCCTTGGTCACAATCCTTAAGCCGGAGTCCGACCGAGTATAGGCGAGGAAGTGCCGCTTCCAAGTCTGTCGAAGAGCGGCCAGGCCCGCGTGAAAGTCTGGATTCCGGCTTTCGCCGGAATGACGGCGAGGACACCGCAATAAAGCCAAATGTAAAGAAGTGTTGGACGCACCACATTGGGTTCAGGGCTCTTGCGGTTTTTCTTGGCCTAGCCCAGGTTTTTTTCTCCGTCCTTTCGCCTCTTTGCGCGACAGGTTTTCAGGAGGCGCCTCCCGAAAGCCTGTCGCGTTTAACCCCCGTCGCCGCTCCTCTCAGCGATGTTTCTTCCGTAAGCCCTTTGCCGAGTTCAATAGACTTAAACCAGGAATTAGAGAAAGTTCCTAACGCCAAGGAATTGCCTCTGATTCTTCCCGTTGCCGGCGTTCCATCCATTAAAGAAAAATCCACCCAGACGCGTCCGGAGACCCTGGGCGTTGTTTCTGCCTCAGACCCGAAGTTAAATCCGTCTCTTCAATCAGTCGGTAAAATTTATTCCTCGATTTCTAAAGCTCTTAAGATTCATTCTCCCGAAACGGTTTTAAACGAATCCGATTTTTTTGATTTCTACTCCAATTTCGTCCAAGACTTCGACTTAAAATTTAACTCTCCCGAGTATAAATCCGACCGGACCTCGTTTATCCGCGATGTCGAACAGAGTCGCTTTCACGCTTCTAGGCCCGGGGTTGGGGAAATCGAAGCCAAATTAATTGATGGGCAGGTTGCGATTCGCTTTGCCGTGAAGGGCGCGCGTCCCCTCATCGCCGTCATCTCCAATCCTTCTTTAGCGGTCGATCAGG
>JAJZCM010000092.1 GCA_021846045.1 bacterium
GGGGTTCCCAAGGGCGTTTGGGACAAGAGATCGGGATCGGAATCCTCATCCGGGGGAGTTAAATTAAGGGAATACAATTCCTCCGTTGAGAAATAGGGCGAGAAATGCTTGCGGTTGTCCATCGTAAAAAACGGCCAGGCATCTTTTAGAATATGGCGAACTTTCTTTAATTCATCCGGAGTCAAATGGCCGCTTCCGTTTTCGGAAAGAATCAGATCGATTTTCAGCATCGCCTTTAAGCGTTCGGTGCTTTTAAGCCGTCGAACTAAAACGCGAATTTGAGACTTTAGAACTTTGTCCTTGTTGACCGGAGACCAGATCGACCCATCGGAATGAACGAAATAGTGATTGTCCATCAAGAGATGAAGAATCGTCTTCGGCAAGGGATCAAGTTTCGTGTTGTAGAAAGGGTCCGCCGAATTGCCAATGCGCGCGCCTAAGGGCAAAGCCGCGTATGCGGCTTGGTTCCAAAGAAAAATAAACGCCAAAAGCATCCTCCTCATGACTCTCTTATTTTAACCCCTCGACATTACCCAAATATTTCAGATTGGGAGAGGCGTTTGCGGGCGCTTATCGGCGCGGAAATAGAGCTTTCGCTAGGATGGAATTGGCCCGACCTGGAGCGTAAATTTGGGCGAGGATAAGCGCCGACATTACGATCGCAACGGAGTTGGTTAAAATCCAATAAATATTTCCTTGCGAGACGGCGACCGCTAGGCTCAAAATGCTTCCCGCCAAAGCCAGCGCCGGAAGAAGCGGGCTTAAGCCCTCGGGCGATTTCCCTTCCGCGCGGTACAATTTAAAATTAGCGACGATTTGAGGGATGCTTGAGACCGTCAAAAGCCCTATCGCGGCTCCGAAAAGAACTGTCGGAAAAGAAATGCCGCCAAAAATCGCGGCCGCCGTGACGGCGGCAACGGGCAAAACGCCCAAAGCGCCGCGCATCCCCTTTTGGTTATACATGAGGATCTGCGATACCAAGACCGAGTTTTCTAAGAGCCCCGCGAGATTGGAAGAAACCCAAAAAGGGCTTGAATGCTTGATCAACGACAAGGCCAAAAACAAAGCGGAAACCGCCGCCCAACCGAGACTAGCCGTCAAGGACAAATTCTTCGTCGCTAGGGCTTTTAATTTAAAATTTTTTACGATCTGGGGAATGGCGACGGCGCTCAGAAGGGAAGTTCCCGCCATTCCTAAAACGGCCATCGGATGGTGGAGGAAGTGCACCCAAGCGGGCTGGGATAATAAGATTCCGCCGAGGCCTCCAACGGCGAAAGACGCGCCCGCGAGATACTTGGTTTTTTTGCTCAAAACTCCGTTTAATCGAGGCGCGGGCATTTTCAATAATTCCCGCATCACCAAATCCGTTCCGGAAGTGCGCCCGCCTAGCCACAAGACGCTCGGAGGCAGGGCGCCGCGCATATCTTTCCCGACGGTAATCGCCAAGGATTTGGGAAAGGCTAGGGCCATTTTTGCGTCGCCCCCCATTGTCCCATTGGGAAACATGTGAAACTCGTCGCCGACAAAAAGAAGATTGTCCTCGGACACGGAAAAGCCTTTTTGCCGCATCGCCGAATAGATCAAGGCCGCGCCCATTCCCTTGTCGAATTTATTGAAATAGACGAAATCACCGCCATGAATAACGGGAAAAAGAAGGCCGCGTTCTTTGAGTTTTTTGTCCAGAAGCTCGGCAAAGGGAGTCGAACGAGGGTCTCCATGAGCGTTGAAGCGCGCCAGCATCTGAGACGGAAGGTCGCGACTGATATTGACCTCATCCGGCGAAACCTTGAGTTCGGATAAGGTATCGTCGATAATAGAAGCGATTTTGGCCTTCTCATCATCACTCCAGTCACGGTCCAAATATCGCACGGGCTTCCCTTTTTTATTAAACGCAATGAACTCGCTCCCGGCGCCGCCGACGAAAAAGAGATGATCCCGTAGGGATTCCGGAATTTGGCTGATCAAGGGTTCGATTGTGTTGGCGAAATTGGCGCTGGCGGGCTGACGATCAAAGGTGCGGCTGGTGATAATCGCGACCGGCCAACCTCTTTTAAGAAGGGTCTTGATGCCCTCGACTAAATTCCTGGCGGGCGGGAAGCTGATTCCTTTTTCGTTGACCTCGGTCAAGGTCTTGTCGTAATCGAAGAAAACAGCCGACGGCGGGCGAGCGCGAAGCTCGGCGAGAATCTGTTCGGCATCCAAAGGCGCGGTCAAGGCCGAAGGCCGAGCGTCACCGTCGCGCTTTGGGGAAGGCGTCAGCGACGAGGGCGCGGGAAGGCGCAAGGAAAAATCCGCAGGATTTTCGTTTTGAACTGAAACCGCCGCCAAAACGCCTTGGCTTTTCCGGCGACCGGAGACAATATCCCAAATTCGGCGACCGGCGGAAAAAACGGAAGCATCAGAAGCGCTCTCTCCCAGATTTTTAGCCGCCGAAGAGACTTCTTTTCCCTCGCGAGAAAGGACCTTCGTCCATGAAGATTTGCGGGCGAGCGCAAACGATTTTTTATCCGCAACTAAATGGGTTTGAACGTTTTTTTCAACTAAAACTGGGACGGCTGGAGAATCTATTTTTTTCGTCTGAGAGAGAACTACCGGAGCCTCAACGGACTCAGCGGAGAATTCTTCGTTGGCGGGGAGCAGATTCAA
>JAJZCM010000093.1 GCA_021846045.1 bacterium
CGTATTCCAAATCCTCCTTAATGACCGATGCGGTAGGAAGTTTGCCGTCATAAAGCTCGCGCGCCAAGCTCCAGTTCCCCTCCGAAATAAGGGCTTTGGCAAAGCGAATCAAGGCTATGGCTCGAATCGCCGGGCCGTCATCTTGCGGACGCCCCCATGCTCCATTAAAGGCTGTCCCGTCCATGTTGAATTTAGGTTCCCCTAATCCCGACAAAGTCGGAGTGAGCTGATTGGCCCGTGAAAAATGGGCGTAATCTTTCATCATCTTTAAATAAACGCGTTTTTTGGCGTGATGGGTTTCGTTTTGATAGAGGGCCGCGACCGCGTTCATCGTCAAGCCCGCATCCCGAACCCAGTGATACCAGTAGTCAGGGTTTTCCCGCGACGGAGACGCCGCCACCGCGCCCAAGGCCGCGCCTGCGGGCGAGACGTTTTTGCTCATCCTCAATAAGGACACGCGCTCTTCACGGGAAATCCAAGCGCTCAAGTCTCCGTTTTCCGGCGCGTCCGCGCCGCCGAGCAGCAAAGTATTTCCTAAGGCCGCTCGGGACGCTCGGCCTCCGGCCTCGACCGCGCCGTCAAAATCAATTTTGGGCTTGTGCCGTCTTGATGCCCGAGCATCCATTTTTGTAGCGGCGGATTTTAAAGCGGGCCCAACGGATTGTCGCTCCAAGTCTTGGACTGGAGTTTTCTTTGCCGGAGGGGAATTGCTTCCGTCCGGCTTGATTTCTTTCGCGCTTTCCTCAATCAAAACCGAGGGCAGTCTGGAAAGATCTTCCAAGGACGGCATGGTCGTCTGGAAAGAAACGTCTTGAATATCAGGCGACACCGGCACAATTTCAATGGAAACTGGGTTTACATTCCTAGGGGCCAGCCGTTCTTCCGCGGGGAAGGCGGAAAAAGAGCAAAAAGCAATCAATAAACCCGCAAGGGCGGCTTGTTTTTTGATTTTAACCCCGACATGTTCCATATCTCTATGGATATAACATTCCGGAGAATAAAGTGGATGGGCCAAAAGTCCTAGACGAGTTCCGGCAAAGGACCCAGAAACAACGCCTCAACGCCGAGCGCGATCCTGAGACAAGAACCCGGCGTAATTCCAGGTTAAATTGGCGGCGGAAACCATGCGGCCGGTTTTGCGGTCAATCTGTTCCGACATCGTCCCGTCGGAATTGGCGTAGCGGCGCACGACCTCCATGAAACCGTCTCCTTTCTTACGAAGGGCCGAAATCAAGGATTGAAACAACGGGTCTGAATTCCGAATCGTTTCCCCCACCTTTAATGATGCCGCATCCCCGCGCTTGAGCGGCAAAGACTTAAAGAAAGGAAGGTTGCGAGGGGTCAGGGCAATCAATCCTTTCTTTGAATAATCGGAGGCAAGAGTTGAGTAAAACTGGCTAAAGGCCTCGGTGCTCAAAACCCACGGATTTCCATTGTCAGGGGCAAACACATCGGTTCCGTTATAGCGGTCCTCGGGGTAGCGTCCTATCGCGATTCCGATGGATTTTCTTCCGTGATTGATCGGATAAATTCTCCGGAACGCATTTTCGAGGGCCAAAGCGGTGTCTAAAACACGGTCGTCTTCCGGCGCGAAAAACCCGTCACGGGTATTTCCCATCAAAACGCCCAAAATGACGGAAGAGTCCAGCCCGCTATTTTTATAGCGCATATTGCTTTGATCAACCGTCACCGTGATGTAACCCCGCCCGGAGTTCCAATGTTTTTCAATTTCAACCTCAAGGGATTTCGCTTCATTTTTATAAAAAAGGGCGCGCTGGAAGTTGCCCGATTCTTGAGACAGTTTGGCCCCCGCAAGCAAGGCCTTTCTCTCAAGCATCTGGGTGAAGAAATGAAACCCAAACGACTCTTCCCACAAATCATAACAGGGCTGTTTCCAGTGGGTGGAAACATAGTCCATGTCCGCCCCGATGACCGAATTTTGGGGAGCCTTGGAATTGTAAATTGCGTTCAATTCCTTCTTGTGAGACTGAGACTTAAGCTGCCGCGCCCAATGAAGGAGTGTGATCGCCCGGAGCGCGGGTCCGTCATTTTGGGGCCGGGCCCAGGCCCCGTTAAAGGGAGTTCCGTTCATATTGAATTTAGGTTCCCCAAGACCGGTTTTTGCCTTCGACTTTTGATTGAGGCGGGAAAAAGCGGCGTAGTTTTTAAGCATTTGGGTTTCAATTTGTCTTTCTTCAGGGGTCTCGATGCCATCCAAGCGATAGACGATCTCATTCATCGTAATCGCCGCGTCCCGAACCCAATGGTACCAATAATTTGGATTTTTTCTCGATGGAGACGCCGCCACCGCGCCCACGGCCCCGCCCTTGGGCGAGATGTTAGCGAACATCCGTTTGACGGCAACCGTTTTCTCGCGGTAAAGCCAGGAAGACAAGGGTTCTTGCCTTTTGGCGAAAACGGGCGCGGAGATAAAGAGGGAAAGCGCGATGAGAAGCGCCTTTTTTTGAATTATTTTTTTGCGACAAGAAAATGCAGGCCGAATCACAACTTCTTTCCTAAAGATGATTTGGCACGCTCTCGCTTCGCGAGCAAAGAATGCAGCGAACGCCATAGGGAAGACTCCTTGAAATGTTTTTGGTTCCGTTTAAGCGCATAGTAGAGAAAAGAAACAGCCG
>JAJZCM010000047.1 GCA_021846045.1 bacterium
TCTCCTTTTTTGAGCGCTACTATATTCGTATGTGTTCGGTGAACCCATGTTCTCCCTCTCCCGCTTTGCGGGAGAGGGTAGGGGTGAGGGTGAACGAAACCGGCTATCCCCCTCATCCTAACCTTCTCCCCTGAGGGGAGAAGGAATTAACGTTACAGGTTTACCGAATGTTTACCTATATTCTACCGAAAATTTAGGCTGCTTTATGACCTATTTTCTTGCCCGCCCGCTCGTACCAGTAATTTTCAAGGGCTTCCTTGATTTGAGGATTATCAAATTCGTCCCCGAGAGCCATTTTAAACTCGAGATAGGCCATGATGGATCGGCATTCCTCCTGATTGAAAATGGAAAATTTATAAAGAGCCGCGTCCCACCATGTGCGCTCTCCGTAACGTTTGGGATTGATACGCTTATTTTTGTCTTCCTCGGTCAACCCGTAGGTCAGATTGAAGATGGGATTAGTTTCTTCCAGCTTAGAATCAATATCCGCAATCAAATATGCCTGGAGATAAAAATGAAAGGCCTCATCGGAAAAGAAACTCAAGGCCGAAGAAAAACCACCAGGCGCCGAGTCTAAAAATTCTGGATCGAGAGATTTCCAGTCTTTCTTCCCCCTGAAGGCTTCCTTGAGCAAAATTGGCTCTTTCCCTTCGTTACTCCCACTCAAGCACCAGTCGCCAGGGTATTGAACCCACGAAAAAGCGAACTCAATTTGCGTTTTCAATTTTTCTTTCTCAAGAGCCATTATTAAATTTTTTCCGAGGTCATGGCGGCTCCGCATATCTCTTCTATTTTTTGACGACATTTATCGGCCAATTTTCGGGCCTCATTGGCCTTCCCTTGATGAATATCACCACCGCCGTAGCAAGTATTGTTGATCTCGTCACGAGCGCCTGCGCAATCCAAATTCCGTTTAAAGCGAATCTTAAGTTCCTCGCAGGTCAAGCCTTGAGATTTACAGGTTCGCCTGCCTTTTTTGCAAAATTGGTCAACCCTATATTGCAATGCCTGGTGTTGCTCCTCCGTGCAGGTCCCCGTATCCGCTCTTGACAATGCCGCTTTCGCGTCGCCGACCCACTGATCAAAATCATTGGCCCAATCAAGAAACATTTGTTTGAGATTAGCCAGGGCCTGGTCATAAGATTTAACTCGCTCGTTAAACTGCTCGATAACCTCGTTCAGCTGGGCCTGCCGATTCAACAGATCATTGCGCTGAGCCATGCATTGCTCATATTCCGGAGGCGGCAACGTTTTTCCGGCGCAATTACTATTGTACGCATCGAACTCGCCGGCCAGCTCAGCCTTACTTGACTCTATATTTGATCGGGCCGCGTCAATGCCGGTACTTTCATTTCCCACACCCGAATTCTGAGAATCAATATCGGGGGCCTGCCTGGATAAATCATCATGCGTTTCTTCAATAGGGGTCCACCGCGCCTCAAGAGGCTGCAGTTCCTCAGACGGCAACTGCCGATAATTTGGCGCTTGCCTGAGATTTTGGGCCGACTGATAGACGCCGTCCGCTTTCTCCATCACGCCGACCAGAGAACCGGTATAAACAAAGCCTTGAGCGCTCACAATGCCGCTCTCGCGAGAAAGCTCTTTCATGGCAAGGCTGATATCTGAAGAGCTGAAACTAAATGGGTGAGGGCGATTGACGGCGAGGAACTTCGCCGATAGGGGCCGCAGATTTCTCTTTTTCGCCAAACCTAGCAGTTTGTCGAAATCACCCGCTATCTTCTGAGTCCATCCATCAGGGAGGCAAAAACAAGGCGCGGAGAAACGCAGAACGAAACGCCGATGATAGACGCGGCGATGAGGCACCCCATCGTCCCAATGGTTACATGGGACTTCCTCCGATCAAATTTCGCTTTCGACATTTATGTTCTTCTTTTATTTACCTTTGCGTCGCCATGGCGGCGGCGTTTTTCTCGACAATCGCCTTGTAGACGTTGGTCGGCACTTCTTCATAATGGCTGGGCTCCATGGTGAATGAAGCGCGGCCTTGCGAAATCGAGCGAACAACCGTCGCGTATCCGAACATTTCCGCCAAGGGCACCGTCGCGCGGACAAATTTCAAGTGTCCACGGTCTCCCATATCCTGAATTTTTGCGCGGCGGCTGTTTAAGTCCCCGATGACGTCTCCCATGTATTGCTCGGGCGTCACCACTTCAAATTTCATCACGGGTTCCAAAATCGTCGGACTCGCCTTTTTACATCCCGAGCGTAGCGCCATCGCGCCTGCGATCTTAAAGGCCATTTCAGAAGAGTCCACTTCGTGGAAGGATCCGTCCATCAAAGTAACCTTGATGTCGACGATCGGATATCCCGCGAGGGCGCCGCCGTCCAAAGCCTCACGAACGCCTTTTTCAACCGCCGGAATAAATTCCCGCGGAATACGGCCCTGCTTGATTTCATTGACGAATTCAAAGCCTTGGCCCATCGGCTGCGGCTCGATTTGAATGACGCAATGCCCGTATTGTCCACGACCGCCGGATTGACGGATGAATTTGCCTTCTTCTACGATCTTTTTACGAACCGTCTCTTTATAAGCGACCTGGGGGTTTCCGACATTGGCTTGAACATTGAACTCGCGCTTCATGCGGTCAACAATGATGTCCAAGTGAAGTTCTCCCATTCCAGAAATAATGGTTTGCCCGGTCTCAATATCGGTGCGCAGACGGAAGGTCTGATCTTCTTCCGCCAAGCGGCCCAAGGCCATCGACATTTTTTCTTCGTCCGCTTTTGATTTTGGCTCAATAGCCACCGAAATAACCGGTTCGGGAAAGGTAATCTGCTCCAAAACGATCGGGTCTTTCTCGGAGCACAAAGTGACTCCGACCTGCGAATTTTTCATCGCCACGGTCGCGGCGATATCGCCGGCAAAAACCTGCTTGATTTCTTCTCTTTGATTAGCGTGCATACGAAGAATACGTCCGATTCTTTCGCTGCTTTTTTTATTGGCAAAATAAATCGTGTCTCCAACGCTCAAGGTTCCGGAATAGACCCTGAAGAAGGCGAGTTTTCCCACATAAGGGTCCGTCTGAATCTTAAACATCAACGCGGAAAAAGGCTCCGCATCGGAAGCCTTGCGCTCCGCGGGTTCGCTGGTGTCGGCATTGGTTCCTTTAACGGGCGGCAGATCAACTGGAGACGGCAGGAAGTCGCAAACCGCGTCCAACATTGGTTGGACTCCTTTGTTCTTATAAGAAGATCCGCAAAGAACCGGGAAAATTTTTGATTTTAAAACGCCCACCCGCAAGGTCTTGCGAAGTTCGACTGGAGTGAAATTATGATCGCCGTTGAGATAGCGCTCCATAAGAGCATCGTCAAACTCGACGATCTTCTCAACCATCTTATCATGGTATTCTTGCGCCTGAGCTTTCATCTCATCGGGGATTTCAAGAACTTCCCATTTCGCGCCTAGCTCTTCACCGAGCCAGACGAGAGCCTTCATTTCGATCAAATCAATTAGGCCTTTAAATTCCGCCTCGGCCCCGATCGGGAGCTGAATCGGGCAGGCATTGGCCCCGAGCATTTTCTCAATGGAGTGATGGGACATGTAAAAATCCGCGCCCAAGCGGTCCATTTTATTGATATAGGCAATGCGGGGAACATGATATTTATCGGCTTGTCGCCACACAGTCTCGGATTGAGGCTCGACTCCTTGAACTCCATCAAAGCAGACGACAGCTCCATCTAAAACGCGAAGGGACCTTTCCACTTCGGCGGTGAAATCGACGTGTCCTGGAGTATCGATAATGTTAATCTGACAATCCCGCCATTTACAGTAGGTCGCGGCGGCGGTAATAGTAATCCCGCGTTCTCTTTCCTGCGGCATCCAGTCGGTCGTGGTCGCGCCGTCATGGACCTCTCCAATTTTATGAATGCGGCCAGTGTAGTAAAGAATGCGTTCAGTCGTCGTCGTTTTGCCGGCGTCGATGTGAGCGATAATTCCGATATTGCGAACTTTTTCTAATGGAAATTCTCTAGGCATAAGTGTCACCAACGATAATGAGCAAAGGCGCGGTTGGCCTCGGCCATTTTATGAGTATCTTCGCGCTTTTTAAACGCCGTTCCTTCTTTCTTGTGCGCAGAAATTAATTCATCCGCCAATCGCTCGGCCATAGGTTTCCCTGATTTGCCTTGAGCGGCGTCAATAAGCCAGCGCATTGCAATCGTAGACGAACGAGCTGGAGAAACCTCAATTGGAACTTGATAGGTCGCCCCGCCGACGCGGCGAGCTTTAACCTCTAGGAGAGGGCGAACGTTTTCAATGGCTCCATTAAGAAAGTTAAGAGGATCTTGCTGGGTCTTTTCCTTAACAATATCCATCGCGCCGTAAAGAACCTTCTGGGCCGCGAGTTTTTTCCCCATGAAATTAATCTTATTGATGAAGCGCGAAACTAAAACGCTCCCGTATTTATAGTCTGGATGCGGCGCCGGCCTTCTATCTCTTGGTCTCAGTCCTTTTCTTGGCATACGCGATATTTCAACCTCTTTTTATTTTTTAAGCCTTAGCGGCTGCTTTTGGCCTCTTGGCGCCGTAAATAGAACGTCCCTGCTTGCGTCCCTCAACGCCAGCGGTATCTAAAACTCCGCGAATAATATGGTAACGAACTCCAGGCAAGTCCTTGACGCGGCCCCCGCGAATCAAAACAATGGAGTGCTCTTGAAGGTTATGCCCTACGCCAGGAATGTAAGCCGTCACCTCGGTTCCCGTCGTCAATTTAACGCGAGCAATTTTCCGCAAAGCCGAGTTCGGTTTTTTAGGAGTCGTGGTGGATACGCGCGTACAAACCCCTCGCCGCTGCGGGCACGAGCGAAGAGCCGGGGCCTTCGAACGCGTCGTCTGACTATGTCTTCCGTATCTGATGAGTTGATTGATTGTGGGCATATTTATTTTTCCTTCCCATTGGCGGAAGCGTGTCTCGCCGCCGCCTGTTCCAATATATTTTTCCTCACATTAAAACCGGTTCCCGCCGGAATCATGTGCCCGATGATGACGTTCTCCTTAAGTCCTTTCAAGTAATCGATTTTAGAAGTCGTCGCGGCATCGGTCAAGACGCGGGTCGTTTCTTGGAAACTTGCCGCTGAGACAAAAGAGCTTGAAGCGAGGCTGGCCTTGGTGATTCCCAAAAGGACCGGCTCGCCTTGCGCTTCCTGCATTTCATCATCCTTGTTCTTCTGATTGGCCGCCGCGAAAGTGAACCGGTTGACGATTTCTCCCTTGATGAAAGCCGTATCTCCGGAGCTGGTCACCTTGACGTTTTGCAGCATTTGTCGAACGATGCATTCGATATGCCGGTCGGCCAATTGAACGCCCTGCAAGCGATACACTTCTTGAATCGCATTGACCAAAAATTCTTGAACTTCCTTGATTCCTTTGACGCGCAACACATCATGGGGATCAATTGCGCCGTCGGTCAAGGCTTCTCCCACGCCAACGCGATCGCCTTCATAGACCATCAAATGTTTTCCTTGCGGAATCAGGTAATCCCGAACAAGATCAGTTTCCTCGTTGCGGACCGAGACCTGAACAAGCCCCTTGGAACCGACGCCGAGGCTGACAATTCCCTCGATTTCGGAAACGATCGCGCCGTTCTTGGGCTTTCGCGCTTCGAAGAGTTCCGACACGCGCGGAAGACCGCCGGTAATGTCCTTGGATTTGGCGAATTCCTGCGGAATCTTGGCCAAGACGTCTCCAGGGCGCACCGCTTGGCCGGAGTCGACCATCAAAATCGTATCAGTCGGCAGAGGATAAACGGTAAGTTCTTTACCGTCTTTCTCAACGATTACCCGCGGATTGAGTCTTCGCGCGGCACCCTTCTCCTTTTCTGATGTTCGCCGGGTTTCCTGATCGATAATCTTGCGCTCGATAATTCCCGTGATTTTATTGCGCTCCTCATGAAGGGTCACGCCTTCCTTGACATCCGCGAAACGAAGAACTCCTTCCTGTTCGCAGATGACCGGCATCGCGTATGGATCCCACTCGGCCACCAACTCCGCCGCTGAAACTGAGGCTCCATCGGAAACCTTAAGACGGCTTCCATAGTGGAGTTTGTATTCCTCCACTTTCCCGTCTTTGGCAATCAAGTGGGCGATACCTGCGCGGGAAACGACCACGATCTGGCCTTCTCTAGTCTTAATGGTGCGAACGTTTTTAAGTTCGACTTTGGACGGATGAGCGGAAACGATTTGAGATCTCTTCGCCACGCGCGACGCCGTTCCTCCGATATGAAAGGTTCTCAGCGTCAGCTGGGTTCCCGGTTCGCCGATGGATTGAGCGGCGATAATTCCAACCGCTTCTCCCACATCAACCAACCGTCCGGAACTGTTGTTGATTCCATAGCATTTCGCACAAACGCCGTTATCGGATTCGCAGGTCAACACTGATCGGGTTCTGATATATTCGATGCCCAAGGCGCGAATCTTGGAAGCCGCCTCCAACGTAATCAAATCTCCGGCTTTGCATAGAACCTTGGGATTCTTTCCGTCTTCGGCTTCGGATGAAACAATGTCTTCCAAGGAAACTCGTCCCAAAATGCGCTCTTCCAAGGGCTCGATAATTTCATCGCCGGCGGACAAATCTCCTAAACGCACGCCGTTGATCGTTCCGCAGTCCTCTTCGACAATAACCAGGTCGTGGGCGATGTCAACCAAGCGACGAGTCAAATATCCGGCATCGGCGGTCTTTAAAGCGGTATCGGCCAACCCTTTGCGGCCACCATGGGTCGAGATGAAGTATTCAAGGACCGTTAATCCTTCTCTAAAGTTGGAAATAATCGGCTGTTCGATGATTTCACCGACGCCTCCGGTCAGTTTCTTCTGCGGCTTGGCCATCAGCCCCCGCATACCAGCCAGCTGGCGAACCTGCTGTCGGCTGCCGCGAGCGCCGGAATCAGCCATTAAGAAGACCGAGTTGAACCTGGCTTTGCCGGGGGAATAGGGTTCGACTTCTTCTTTTTTCATTTCATCGAACATGACGTCGGAAATTTCGTCGGTCACATGGGTCCAAATATCGATGATCTTGTTGTATCGCTCGCTTTCAGTGATAATTCCATCGCGGCTCTGTTTTTCAATTTCACGCACTTTTTTGCGAGCTTTCTCCACTTCTTCTTTTTTCTTAGCGGGAATATGCATGTCGGAGATGGAGATGGAAAGCCCGGCCATCGTGGCAAAACGGAAGCCCAACTGCTTAAGGTTGTCAAGCAACAGCGCCGTTTTGTGGTGGCCCAAATTCTTGTAGGAATGATCCACCAACTGGGACAATTCTTTTTTGCCCATCACTTTATTAATGAAACCCAGATCGGCAGGGAGAATTTCGTTAAAAATCACGCGCCCAACCGTTGTCCAATCCTTCCAATCGGAAGTCTTGGAATTCTTGCCCTCGCTTTCAATAATTTTATTTACGCCTTGAACCTTGATTTTGGCGTGGAGATCGACTTTTTTATTCTGCCAAGCCGCCATGACCTCGGATTTATCGGAGAAGATCATGCCTTCGCCCAGTTCGCCGGTCTTAAATTTCGTCAGGTAATGAATTCCCAAAACCATGTCATGCGAAGGGACTGCGATCGGTTTTCCAGAAGCGGGAGAAAGAATGTTGTTGGTCGCCATCATGAGCAGCCGCGCTTCCAACTGCGCTTCCTGAGACAACGGCACATGGACGGCCATTTGGTCGCCGTCAAAGTCCGCATTGAAAGCCGCGCAGGTCAAGGGATGCAATTGAATTGATTTCCCTTCGACCAAAACCGGCTCGAAGGCTTGGATACCCAAGCGGTGGAGGGTCGGCGCGCGATTGAGAAGAACCGGGTGCTTCTGGGTCACATATTCCAAAATATCCCAAATTTCCGGTTGAACCTTATCGAACATGCGCTTGGCCGCTTTCAAGGTTAAATTGTCTTTCTTCATTAGTTCGCGCAAGATAAAAGGCCGGAAAAGTTCCAGCGCCATTTCCTTGGGCAAACCGCATTGATTGAGCTTTAAATTCGGACCGACAACGATCACGGAGCGGCCGGAATAGTCTACGCGTTTTCCCAGCAAGTTCTGGCGAAAGCGCCCCTGTTTTCCTTTCAGAATATCGGAAAGAGACTTTAAGGGCCGGTTGCCGGCTCCAACGACTTGGCGTCCGCGTGCGCCGTTTTCAAAGAGAGAATCTACCGCTTCCTGGAGAAGGCGTTTTTCGTTGAACACCATCACTTCCGGAGCGCGCAAGGATTCGATGTGCTTAAGGCGGTTATTGCGGTTGATGATGCGGCGATAGAGGTCATTAAGATCGGAAGTGGCGAAGCGTCCGCCATCCAAAGGAACCAAGGGGCGAATCTCGGGCGGAATCACCGGCAGCGCGGTCAAAATCATCCATTGGGGCTCGTTGCCGGATTCGGCAAAGCCCTGCAAAATGCGAAGGCGGCGAATGAGCCGTGAGCGCTCGGCATCCGAAGAGACTTCTTTAATTTGGGCAAGCACTTTGCCTGCTTCTTCCTTGGGCTTCACCTTGGAAAGAAGATGACGAATGGCCCCGGCTCCGATATCGACTTTAAAGTGAGAGCGGTACTGCGCCCTAGCTTTGCGAACTTCGTCCTCGGACAAAAGATCTCCGACTTTAAATACTTTCCGTCCATTGGCATCGATCAAATCCTCAAGGACGATGTAGTTGGCGTAGTAAGTCACGCGTTCCAAATCAGAAGTCTTCATGTCCAAAACGATTCCAACGCGGGAAGGAGTCTTTTTCAAGAACCAAACATGCGCAACCGGAACCGCGAGTTCAATGTGTCCCATGCGTTCGCGACGAACCTTGGACTCGGTAATCTCGACTCCACAGCGATCACAGACGATGCCGCGAAACTTAATCCAACGGTATTTCCCGCAGGCGCACTCATAATCCCGAACCGGTCCGAAAGTTCTCTCGCAGAAGAGACCGTCTCTCTCCGGCTTCAAGGTTCGATAGTTGATCGTCTCCGGCTTTTTGACTTCGCCGTAAGACCAGGCCATGATCTGCTCGGGAGAAGCCAAGGAAAGGCGAATCGCGTCAAAATCAGAAAAATCAAAATCCGCCTGCTTTTTTTTCTTTTTGCCCCCTAAAGAAAGCTTTTTTTCCGCTGTCGCGCTGTAATAAGTCGTCATTTTTTAGCCGCCTCGCTCTTTTCTCCGTTTTTAACGGCAACTGCATGCCCGGCTCCCTGATTTCCCGTTCTTAAAAGCTCGACATTGATGCCAAGCCCCTGCAATTCTTTCACCAAGACCTTAAAGGATTCCGGAATTCCTGGCCGGGCCAATGGTTCGCCTTTGATAATAGCCTCATACATCTTCGTCCTTCCCTGAACATCATCGGACTTAACGGTCAAAAACTCCTGGAGGGCGTAAGCCGCGCCATAGCCCTCGATAGCCCAGACTTCCATTTCTCCGAAGCGCTGGCCGCCGAATTGAGCTTTACCGCCCAAAGGCTGCCGAGTGATCAAGCTGTAAGGTCCAATTGAACGGGCATGAATTTTATCCTCAACCAAGTGAATCAGTTTAAGGATGTACATATAACCGACTGAAACTTTCTCTTGGAACGCTTCTCCGGTTCTCCCGTCATACAAAGTAATCCGACAATCGTCCGCCGGAAGATATTTTTCCGGAACCCCTTGGGAGATCAAGGCCTTCTTGGCCTCGGCCACTTTCTTTTTGATTTCTATCTCGCTGGCGCCGTCAAACACGGGGTTGATCATTTGGGTTTGAAGGGTGTAAGCCGCCCAACCCAACATCATTTCAAGAATTTGTCCGATGTTCATGCGGGAAGGAACGCCCAAGGGAGATAAAACGACGTCCAAAGGCGTACCATCAGGAAGATACGGCATATCCTCAATCGGAAGAATCTTCGCAATGACGCCTTTATTTCCGTGGCGTCCGGCTAATTTATCGCCGACCTGAACTTTACGGCGAGAAGCGATGTAAACCTTGACCACTTTGTTGACCGTAACGGGCAACTCATCGCCCTCTTTAAGGCGCATCTTGGTTCTTTCCGCTTCATTCCGGAGATTATCTTCCATAATCTCATAAAACTTATCCAATCGCTCTTTTTCTTGCTTGCGCTCAGAAGCGGATTTGCCTTCCAAAGCCTCGAAGGCCTCTTTGCGATGGGACTTGAGGGCCTCCAAGTCGGAAGCGAGCTTGGTCTCAACCACTTCAAAGCGCTGTTTTTCCTCGGGCTTGGTCAATTTCTCCCGGCGAACAAAAATGCGGGTGCCGATGACTTGACCGGAAACGCCTGGGGGGACGCGCAAGGAAACGTCTTGAACATCCTCGGCTTTCTTTCCGAAGATGACTTTTAAAAGCCGCTCTTCCGGAGACAACTGCTGTTCGCCCTTAGGAGCGATTTTACCGACTAAAACATCTCCCTGATGAACGACGGTGGATGGAACGACAATACCCTGTTCATCTAAATATTCCAGAGAATCGGACCCGACGTTGGGAATATCGCGCGTGATTTCTTCGGGGCCGAGCTTCGTATCTCGAGCCTCAACTTCAAACTCAGAAATCATAATCGAGGTGAACACATCGTCACGCACCAATCTCTCGGAGAGAATGATGGCGTCTTCGAAATTATATCCTTCCCAAGGAAGGAAACCGACTAAAAGATTTCGGCCCAAGGCTAACTGCCCACCGGCGGTCGCGGGTCCATCGGCCAAGACCGAGCCCGGCTTTACATGGTCGCCCGAGAATACCAATGGAGTCTGGTTAATGCAGGTGTCCTGGTTTGAGCGAGAGTACTTTCGCAATCGATAGAGGTCGACTAAATCCTTAGAACCTTCCGGGTGTTCTACGCTGACAGCGATCAAATCTCCGGAAGAATAAATAACCTTGCCCGCCCGCTTGGCCACAACGCATGAACCGGAATCGCGAGCCACCACTTCTTCGACGCCGGTCGCGACCAAGGGAGCCTCCGTTTTTAACAGGGGAACAGCCTGGCGTTGCATGTTGGAACCCATGAGCGCCCGGTTCGCGTCGTCATGCTCCAAGAACGGAACCAAGGCTGCGGAAACGGAGATGACTTGCATTGGAGAAATGTCCATGTAGTCGACCCTTGACGGATCAACAACAGGGAAGTCTCCTCGGGATCGGCAAGAAACGGAATCAACGGCAATATGGTCTTCCTTTAAAGGGGTGTTGGCCTGGGCCACCACCATTCCGCTTTCGGTGTCCGCGTTCAAATACTCAACGTCTCCCGTTAATTTACCCTTGACGGCTTTTCGATAGGGAGACTCAATAAGACCAAATTCATTAATGCGGGCATAAGTCGCCAAACTCATGATTAGACCGATGTTAGAGCCTTCCGGCGTTTCAATCGGGCAAATGCGGCCATAATGGGTGTGGTGGACGTCGCGCACTTCAAAGCCCGCGCGTTTCCGGTTCAGTCCCCCGGGGCCCAAAGCGGATAAGCGGCGCTTGTGGGTGATCTCAGCTAGCGGATTAATTTGGTCCATGAACTGCGACAATTGCGAAGCGCCGAAAAACTTGCGCAGAATACCGACTAAAGGAGCGGTATTTAAAAGCTGCCGCGGCGTCAAATTTTCCCGTTCCTGGGAACTCATGCGGTCGCGAATCACGCGGGACATTTGCGAGATTCCCATACGAATTTGGTTTTCAAGAAGCTCTCCAACTCCCCTCACGCGGCGGTTTCCCAAGTGATCGATATCATCGACGCGAATGGAGAAATTCTGCTCTAAAAAGCTTAGCACCGCGCTCTTCCACTGACCAATGGCCTCGGAAAGCTTAACGACGGAGAACGCATCTTTTTTCAGCCCTTGATTATAATCATCTTCCGTCTCATCCAGTTCTTTTTCATGCAAGTGCAAAATGGCGAGATCATCCAACGATTCTCCGTTCTTTTTCTTGCAATAATCCTGGAATTTTTTCTTAAAATCGGCCGGCTCTATCGCGGATCCTACGCCGCGAACGGGCATGGAAGTAAGCTGAGCTACTCCGTCCGCCAAATGGGTCACGCCATTGTTCAGAGCGATAATATACTGCATTGCCGCGATTAAATCTTCCAAACAGAGGGTTCGGCGATCAAAAGCAGGAAGCGCGAAGCCCTTATGCTTTCGGCTGTTGGGTCTGACGACGACATCCTTGCGCCCAGCCAAGTTCCACAGGAAGGGGTAGAGCTTGGAATTGATTTTGTGGCGCCCGACCTTGCTGAGATCGTATTTGCGGAGGTTTCTCATGAACAAATTGTCAATGTAGACTTCCGCCTGTCCGGGAATGATAAATTCCTGTCCGCGCAATTTCTTATAAATATCCTGTTGCGCTTCCCGAGTCGTGTGGATTTTGTCTTTCCGCAGAGTTTCTAAAATGGTCGCGTCGTCTTTTTCGGGATCCCCGCTCAGAACTTTAAGGGATTTAATTCCCTTTTCCTTGACGCGATGAATCGCTTCATTGCTGATCTTTTTCCCGGCTTCAAGCAGAAGTTCGCCGGAGGTTTCATCCACCACATCCTCAATCACGATCCGATGCAGGAGAGACGCCCCGCCATCCTGGGCCGACAACGGAAGCTCTTCATAGGGATAAAAGATTTTTAAAATGTCGGAATCGGATTCAATGCCGCAAGCGCGCAAAAAGGTCGTCGCCTCGAATTTTTTCTTGCGATCAACGCGAACGTAAAGAATATTGTTAATATCGAACTCAAATTCAACCCAAGCCCCGCGATAAGGGATGATGCGGGCAAAAAATAGCTTTTTACCGTAGGAAGAAATCTTTTTCTCTTCATCTTCCTCGAAAATGATCCCCGGCGATCGGTGCAACTGGCTAACGACGACTCGCTCTGCCCCATTGACAATGAAAGAAGCGGTATCAGTCATCAACGGGATTTCGCAGAGAACCACTTCTTGTTCAATAATTTGCTTAAGCTTTCCGGACGGTTGTCTCGAAGAAAGGCGCAAAATAGCCTTAAGCGGCCGCGACCAAGTCGCGTCGTGATTGCGGGCTTCCTCTGGAGAAAGGTAGCGGGGTTCGCCAAAATCGTAACGCACGAAATCAAGAACCATCCCGCGATCGGAAGACTCAATCGGGAAAACGTCTAAGAACGCGGCTTGGAGACCCATAAGTTCCCGCTCATCCGGCTTTTTCCCCAACTGCATGAAATCAACAAATGATTTCTTCTGCATCTCCAAGAGATCCGGAATAGGCATAATCTGGGGAATCTCGCCAAAGTTTATCTGTTTCATTTTTTCCCTCGTCAATGGAGATTTAATTTATAAGTAAAATAGTCCTTTTCCTTTGATGCATCGGAAAAGGAAAAGACAAAGAGACCCCTACCTTGATAGGGGTCTCAATGACTGAGTATCTAACGAAAAACTTCAAACGCAAGCTCTCGCAAACAACTAGCGAAGTTCAATCACGGCCCCGGATTCCATGAGTTTCTTTTTCATGTCTTCCGCTTGGGCTTTGGGCACTCCATCTTTAACGGCTTTAGGAGCTGCTTCAACCAGATCTTTCGCTTCCTTGAGTCCAAGACCGGTCAATTCACGGACAACCTTAATAACCTGAATTTTCTTGTCTCCGGCGCTGGTCATGAAAACAGTGAAATCCGTTTTTTCTTCAGAGGCGGCTCCAGCGGCGGCGGACGAACCTGCGGCGGGGGCGGCCATCATCATCTGCGCGGGCGCAGCGGCCTTCACACCAAATTTATCTTCAACAGCTTTAACCAGCTCGGAAAGCTCCAGAACGGAGAGGTTTCCAATCACATCCACAATCTCTTCTTTCGACATTTTCGTCGCAGTCGCCATTTTATTCTCCATTAAGGCAGCTTTGCTAACGCAAATTTATCCCGCCGATTCTTTTAATAGAAGAATCGCAGGACTGCCGACCGTAATTAAGCCGCGGCCCCGGCTTGTTTTTTCTTTTCTTCTAAGGCCGCCAAGATCAGAGCAAAATCCCTAAGTGGAGCTTGCAAAACCGAGGGGACTTGAGAAATCAGGCCATGCAAGGTTCCAGCCAACTGAGAGAGAAGCTCGGGTCTGGACATCAAGTTGGAAAGCTTTACGCAATCTTCAGGCTTAAGCCACTTGCTTTCAACAAAACCGGCTTTAATTTTTAAGTTGGGGAACTGCTTGGCAAAAGCGGTTAGAATTTTGGCCGCAGCGACCGAGTCGCTACCTTCACAAATCATGACGCCCACAGGGCCTTTAAAAATCTGAGGAGCGGCGCCGTCCAAGCCCGCAACCTTGACGGCATGGCGCAACGTGCTGTTTTTAACAACGGAGTAACGCCCTTTGAGCGGGCGCAATTTCCCGCGCAATTCATCAATTTCGCCGAATTTCAAACCTTTAAAATCTGTAAAAAAAATCTGTCCCGCAACCTTAATAGCGGACCCGAGAGATTCTGATTTTTCTTTTTTCTGTTGTTTAGTGAGTTTCATGAAAGTTTAGGACTCCTTTGCTCCCACGAAGACGTAACCTCGATAAATTAAAGAGCTAAGGAGGACAAAGGCGAGGACGTCCAAAGAAAGGCCAACTGGAACGGCGCGTCCTTGGATAAAGACGTATCTCATCAAGCCGAATTTATAATCGCTGTGATTAAAATCCCCTGTTGGTTGCGCAAGCAACCTAAGACTCGGCCAATATATTGTCCGCATATCCGAAATAGCCGTCAAAGAGCCATATGATTTCCCCACATTCCCAAAGGAGAGGACGTTAACCTGAAGCAAACCCATCAAGCTAAAAGC
>JAJZCM010000048.1 GCA_021846045.1 bacterium
TTTTTAAAAGCGCTTTTAAAATTCGGGATTTCTTGCGCGCCCGCCAAGCCAAATCCCTTGTCTGTATCGACTATTACGGTTTTAACCGCCGGTTGCTTGAGTTCGCCTTTAAAGCCCGCGTTCCCGCTTATTACTACATTAGCCCCCAGGTTTGGGCGAGCCGTCCTTACCGCATTAAGGTGATCGCGCGATGGGTTAAAAAAGTATTCGTTATTTTTCCTTTCGAGGAAAAGCTCTACCGTGATGCCGGAGTCGACTGTGAATTCGTCGGTCATCCGCTTTTGGACATCGTCTGCGAACCTGTCGCTCGAGTGGAAATGCCGGAGGCGCCTTTCATTGGGATTTTGCCCGGAAGCCGGAAATCCGAGATATCAAGGCATCTTCCGATTTTTTTGGAGGCCTTTAAAATTTTTAAAAAGCGGTTTCCTAAAGCCCGCGCCGCCGTTTTTGCCGCGCGGGCCCTTCCGGATTCGGCCTATAAAGCCGCTTGGGATGAGGGAATCGAAGTCGTTCGGGAATTCCATTATCAAAGGCGCTCGAGCCTGGACCTCGCTCTTTGTTCTTCGGGGACGGCGACTCTTGAAAATGCCCTGTTGGGAATTCCAATGGTTGTCGCCTATAAAATGTCTCGGCCGACTTATTTTTTGGCGCGGGCCTTAATCAAAGTGCCCTATATCGCGATGGCCAATATCTTGGCGGGGAAAAAAATCGTTCCTGAACTGATTCAAGACGAGGCCAATCCCCCGGAGCTGGCTGGGGCTCTGTCGAGCCTATGGGATAAGCCGGAAGATTACTTTAAAATTCGCCAAGAGTTGATAGGGTTGAGAAAGAGTTTGGGAAACCCCGGCGTTTCCGAGCGTGTGGCGCGGTTGATGCTGGAATCGGCGGCGGGGGGCCGATGAAAACCCTTAATTTTTTCAAGATGGCGGCTGCGGGAAATGATTTTGTGCTCCTCACTGGAGAGAAAAATTCCAGAATTTCTCGACTGGCGCGAATTTTGTGTGATCGAAGAAAAGGGGTTGGAGCGGACGGAATCCTTTTGCTCTATAGAAAACCGCGTTTAGGATTTGATTATTATAATCGCGACGGCTCCCGCGCTTTTTGCGGAAACGGAATGCGCGCGGCCGCGTGGTGGATGAAGGAAGAGGGGTGGGTTTGCGGGAAAAAAGCGTTCGAAATTCAAACTCCCAAGGGAATTCTGAGCGCTGAAATCATGGGCCGGGAACGGGTTTCAGTTCAAATGCCGAAAGCTTCGGGGGCGCGGCTCAATCTTCCAATCTTAGCGGGGGGGCGCCGCTATCAGGTCCACTTCATCGACACCGGAGTTCCCCATGCGCTTGTGGCCGTTAAAAATTTAGATCGAATTGACGTCGATGCCTTGGGAAAAGCGATCCGAAATCATTCGCTCTTTTCTCCCCAGGGGACTAACGTAGATTTCATTGAAGTTAAATCCGGGGAAATTCGCATCCGCACTTTTGAGAGAGGGGTTGAGGCGGAAACCCCGGCCTGTGGAACGGGGGTGGTTGCATCCGCAATTCTTTCTTATTTTTTGGGAAAGAGCAAAAAATCGGCGCAAGTGACCGCAAAAGGAGGTCGTCTTAAGGTCTCCTTTGACCCGGCCAAGGATGGAGCTTCCAATATTTTTCTCGAAGGCCCCGCGAAAGTCGTTTATCAAGGAAAAATTAATTTATGAGACAAACCCTGTCGGATTTTAAAACGCGCTTGCCCGGTTGTTGGACCGCCCTAGTAACTCCGTTTAAGAAAAATGGGGCGTTGGATTTAACGGCCCTGAAAAAATTATTGGACCGGCAGGCGGATTCGCATGTCTCAGGGGTTGTTTTATGCGGTTCGACCGGAGAAGTGGCGACCTTAAACCATGAGGAATTTTTAAGGGTCGTTCGCGAAGGGGTTAGGCGCTTGAAAGGCCATATTCCGGTCATGGTGGGCGTTGCTTCCAACGATACGGTCAAGGCGATTAATTTGGCTTTGGAGGCTGAAAGAGCGGGGGCCGATGCGCTTTTGGTTTTATCTCCTTACTATAATAAGCCGACCCAGGAAGGGCTTTACCTACATTTCAAGGCCGTGGCTGAAAAGGTTGCCTTGCCGATTATCGCCTATAACATTCCAGGCCGGACGGCGGTCAATATTTTGCCGTCTACTCTTGAACGCTTGGCCAAGGACTGTCCCAATATCGTCGGGGTCAAGGAATCTTCCGGGAATCTCGATCAAATTTCAGAAATCATCCGAACCTTGCCGGATTCTTTTTGCGTTCTATCCGGAGACGATTCCTTGACTCTTCCGATAATGTCGGTTGGAGGAGTTGGCGCCATATCGGTTGTTTCCAATCTTTTCCCGCGGGAGATTCAAGCCCTCTGTCAGGCGTTTTTAGGGGGCGATTCTCAAAAAGCCCGTCATTTTCACTCGCTTCTTTTTTCACTAACGAAAGCCCTTTTTGTGGAGACTAACCCTATTCCGGTCAAGGCGGCGCTTCAAAAAATGGGGCTTTGTTTAGGCCATGTGCGTCTACCGTTGACGCCTCTCTCCAAGGAAAACCGTTCGCTGGTCGAAAAAGAAGTCTCTTCCGTCCAAGCCCTTTTTCCCTGAATTTTAGTAACTGCTCAGATTCGTCATTCCGGCGAAAGCCGGAATCCAGAAGATCGTTGCTCTGGACCCCGACTTTCGTCGGGGTGACGTGAGTAGTTACGAATTTTATCGCTCGTGTCTGGTGAAAAGATATAATAGTGTCATGGAACAAAAGACCGCCATGCGGTCCCGCGTTTTAGGACGCACCGGAATTTCCGTTTCTGAAATCGGATTCGGCGGTTGGGGAATCGGAAAAACCATGTGGGGCCCCTCCGACGATTCGGAATCGATGCGCGCGCTTCATGCGGCCGTTGATTTGGGGATCACCTATTTTGACACGGCTTTTGCCTATGGGCACGGGCATTCCGAGAAACTGATCGCTAAACTCTTTAAGGAAATTGGAACTCGCCTGACGGTCTCGACCAAAATTCCTCCCAAGAATATGGAATGGCCGGCGAGGGCTCAAACGCCCTTATCCCGAGCTTTTCCTCCCGACTGGATCGTTTCTTGCGTTGATCGCTCTCTAAGAAATTTGTCCTGTGACACCTTGACCCTGGAGCAGTTTCATGTTTGGACGGACTCCTGGATCAAAGAGCCCTTGTGGCCGAAAGTGGTTGAAACTTTTGAAGGTCTTAAAAAATCCGGTAAGATTCGCTTCGTGGGAGTCTCGGTGGGAGACAATCCCGAAACGGCTATTGAGATCGTTAAAAGCGGTTTTGTCGATCAGATTCAGGTCTTGTTCAACCTCTTTGACCAGAGAGCGGCGGAGGTTTTGTTTCCCCTCTGCGCGGAAAAAAAAGTGGGGGTCGTCGTCCGCTGTCCCTTTGACGAGGGAAGTCTCACTGGAGAACTTAAACTAGACACGCAGTTTCCACCGGAAGACTTTCGCAGCCATTATTTCGGAGGCTCGCGCCTGAAAGAAATCTGTCAGCGCTTGGATTCTCTCAAGAAAGACGCGCTGGGGCCGAAGGCGTCTCAGCTTTCGATTGCCGCCCTGAAATTTATTCTTAGCTTCGACGCGGTTTCAACCGTCATTCCCGGCATGAGAAGAGTTTCCCATGTCCAGAAAAATGTTCCGGCCTCGGATGGAAACTATTACAGCGTTGGAGAATTGGCGAGTCTTGCCAAGCACCGCTGGGTCAGAAATTTTTACTTATAGCGATTTCTCAGCGTCAGAAGAGCGGCCGCAGGCAAGACCAATAAGGTCAAAATCGTAGAAGTTAAAAGTCCTCCAATGACCGCAATCGCCAAGGGCTGCAAAAGTTCCGAGCCCGTTCCCCATCCGGTCGCAATCGGCACCAGCCCCAAGATCGCGACGGAAGCCGTCATGAGAATCGGGCGCACGCGTTTTAAAGCGGCGGCCCGCACCGCTTCTCGAATCCGATGTCCCGATTCAAGGCCGGAATTCATGTAATCCAAAAGAATGATTCCGTTCCTAACCACGATTCCAATCAACATGACCGCGCCGATCATCGAGGAAACGTTGAGGCTTTCCTTAAACAGCCACAGGCTTAAAGCCGCGCCGACGGCGGCCAGCGGCAGGGTCAATAAAATTAGCCCGACTTGAACGAGGGATTTAAATTCCATCCAAAGAATGATTGCGACGACGAAAATGGCCATTAAAAAGACCGCCTCCATATTCGTCATAGCGCTTTTCCCGGAGGCGTATTTCCCGGAATAGTCCCAACTATATCCTTTGGGAAGATGCATAGCTTCTATTTTTTGTTTTACGTCCTCCGCCACGCTGTTGACGTTGCGGCCGCGAACGTTGAAGGCCACGATCATTTTTCGCGACAAATGCTCATGATAGATTTTGCTGGGAGTTTCCGCGTAATGGAAATCCACGACTTGTTCCAAGGGAACGATGTTTCCACCGGCGGTTTTAAGCGGAAGGCTTCTTAAGGCTTCAAGATTAATGTTCTCGCCGGGCTTTGTGAAATGAAGCACGACCCCGATGGACTTAAATAAGCGGCGGACCGAAGTTGCGGTAAGCCCCACCGAATAAGCCTGCAAGAGGTCGAAAATCGAGCGCTCAGAAATTCCTAATCGTCCCGCTTCTTTCCGGTCGATCGAGGCTTTAAGAGAGGGAAGAGGAATATTTTCCGGCGGTTTGATGTCGGTAACTCCCGGTATGGATTTGATGCGCGTGGTAAGGTCGGAGGAAAGTTTTCCCAGAGTTGCAAGGCTGGGCCCGAAAAAATCGATCCCGATGTCATAGGGAATTCCCCCCATAGCGTCATTAATTTTATCGGCCAAGGGCATCAAGTATTCCACATTGACCCCGGGAAGATGGGAAGTCTTTTCGGATAGATCCGCGATCATGTCATTGATGGGAATGGGGCGCTGCCTTTTAGGGACTAACTTAACGTTGATGTCGCTGCGGTTGACGCTGTCGACGTCCAGGGTTCCTGGGGCGTGCCCCGTGTTGCGTACGACCGTAATGACGCCGGGAACCTTTTTAACCCAGCGTTCGATGAGGTGATTGATTCTCCTTGATTCGGCCAAGGAGGCCCCCGGCGGAAGAGTCGTTTGAAGCTGGATCGCGCTTTCATCCAAGGCCGGAAGAAAGGCGATGTTGAGACGCTTAAACGCGGTCCAGGAAACCAGAAAAGGGATGAGGCCCAACAATAAGATCGTCTTTAAAGGGTTGTCGAGAGAGAGATTGAGAAGATAAAGGTAGGTTCTTTCGAAGGCCCCGCCGGATTTTTCATGAAGCCGGGAGTTGGCCGCGATTTTAAGGACTAAAACCGGAATGACCGTTAAAGCGACGACTAGGGAAGCCGAAAGCGCGAAGGTGACGGTCATGGCGACCGGTTTAAAGAGACTCCCGGCTAGGCCCGCGATGAAAACCATCGGCGCGAATATGCCGATGTTGGTGAGGGTGGATACGATGACCGGACGCACGACTTCGGACACTGCGCCAACGATGGTCTTAAGGACGCTTTCGGAATCGCTTGACCCCGACTGAGTTAAATGTCTAAAGATGTTTTCGATGACAACAATGGCGTCATCAACGATGATTCCGCTCCCGACGGCAAGGCCCCCCAAGGACATGATATTGAGGCCCACGCCGGAAAGACGCATCAAAATGATGGCGGCAATAACGGAGATGGGGATGCTGAGAGTGGCGACCAGGGTCAGCCTGGGACTGCGCAGAAAGGCGAATAAAATCAAGACCACCAAGAGGGCTCCGATAATGACGCTTTCCTTAACGCTGCCAATGGAATCCTTGACCAACTGGGATTGATCGTAATAATTGTGGATGGCAAAGCCTTTCGGCAGGGTTTTCTCGAATTCCGCGATTTTTTCCGCAACGGCATTGGCGACTCTAATCGTGTCGAAACGCGGCTGCTTGTAGATATTGATTAAAACGGAAGGCTTGCCTTTTTCGGAGGCGTCTTGGCGCTGGAATTGATAGGTATCGATGACTCGCGCGACGTTGCGGATTCTAACCGGAATTCCGGCCTTGATGGCGACCACGACGTTTTCAACGTCGCTGGGATTTTTAAATTGCCCGTTGGCCCTGACCACGAATTCCTGCGAGTAGTTGTTGACGACTCCGGGGAGGGCGAGGATGTTGTTGGAGGCCAAGGCTCTCTTGAGATCGCTTAAAGCCAGGTCGTATTTCATCATCAGAAAGGGGTTCGGGTAAACCGCGTACTCGCGGATTTTCCCGCCGGCGACCACTACTTTATAGACCCCGAGGATTCCTTGAAGTCGCGGCTTAAGCTCATAATTGGCGATATCGCGGAGTTTAATTAAGTCGTCTCCGCCTTGAAGGCTGTAGCCCTCGATGAGGGCAAGCGTCGCGCTTAAGCTTTCAACGCTCGGCTCGACCTCCGGCGGCAATTGTCCGGCGGTTTGGGATAAGGCGGCTAGGATCAGTTGCCGGGCGGTGATCATGTCGGCGCCCCACTGAAATTCAGCTGAGATCATGGAGATTCCGGTCGCCATGACGGACCGAACCCGAATAACTCCTAAAACTCCGCTGACGGCGCTCTCAATGGGGAGAGTGACCTGGCGCTCCATTTCCAGAGAAGAAAAGCCGGGCGCTTCAGCGATAATGCTGAGAACCGGAAAATCCAAGGGTGGAAATAAATCCACGTTGAGGCTGCGGTAGGCCATGATGCCGGCGACGAATAAAAATAAAACCAAAATTAGGGTAACGGCCGGGGATCTCAGAAGTTTAGACAGGAATCGTTCAAACATTAATTATCCGCCGATTTGAAATTGTGATAAAGAAAAAATATGCCGCCCTCAGTCAAAATCTGGTCTCCCGGTTTAAGCCCGCTTGAAATTTCTATTTTTTTATCGGAGGAAATTCCGGTCGTTACTTTTTGAACCCGGTAATCGCTTCCAACTTTTACGACGATAAATCTACTTCCATCTCGAATTAATATCGAGGACTTCGGCGCGGCGAGAACTTTTTTCCTTGGGGACGTGTAAATCCAGGCCCTCACGAATTGTCCGGAGGAAATCCGAGATTTTTTTAGCGGGACCAGCCAGGCAAGAGATTGTCCCGTTTCGGAGCTGACCGCGCGCAAGATATGGTCTACCCGGGCATCCAAGGGTTTTTTCCCGGAGCCGATGAAGGCCTTCGCTTCTTGCCCGATTCTGAGGCTCTTCGTGTCGCCGGCTTCGATGTTGACCTCAAGTTCCTTTCCTCCATTTTTATTAATGACGATTCCATAGGCGGGGATTTTTGTTCGCATCTCCGCAATGGCGATGGGCTGAATTGAGATGCCATTAGAGAGAGCGCCCGTTTTAAAGGCGGATTTTTTCGAGCAAGCAAGCGGCATTAAAAGAAAAAAGAAAATGATTTTTCTCCAATCCCTATTTTTATTCATAGTCTACCGTGTTCTGGCCCATTAAGCGCTCGATGTGAGCCAGGTCCGAAAGATAGGAGTAGTAATCGTCTCTTTCCGAAATCATGGTGTTAAGCCAAATATTGAGGGCGTCGGCGGCCTCTAAAATGCCGCTAGCCCCCAGGCGGTATCGCCGAGTTTGAACCTTGGCCGCTTCACGCGTTTGCGGCAGAAGGTCGTCCATTCTTTTTTTGTCGGCCAAATGGGTTTGGGCCAGTTTCTCCCATTTGATGAATTGAACTTGGAGGGATTGCCTTTCAAGATTAAGCCGGCTTTCAGTGACGGAGGCTTCTTCTTTTCTCCGCGCGATATGGGAAGAGATAATTCCCCAATCCCAAATGGGCAAGTTCAAGGATAGAGACGCGTTCCAGCCGGATTCGATAGGCAGTCCGTAGATATTGCCTGGGAAGCTGGTGTTGGGAATAAAGCTGAAAAAACCGTTTGAACCTTCGTATCCATAATTCAATCCGGCGTTGAGGGAGGGATACCTTTCATACTCGGCGGCCTTCACCGCCAAAAGAGACGACTGAACCCGACGGCGGAGCGCTCGAAGACTAGGGTTGGCGTTATTTTTGAAGGACGCTCCGTCAAATAAAAAAAGTGGGGTTTTCCTCAACGCTTTAAGAGTGATTTGATTTCCGTTTTTGAATCCGGTAATCAGGGCCAAACTTTCTTTATCTGCGGAGAGTTGAGCCTTGGTAAATTCCCGGTTTTTGGCGAGGCCGCTGAGCGCCATTTCGATTTTGACCAGATCAAACGGCGGCACGCGCCCGACGCTGTAGCGGGGGATCAACGCGACTTTCATGTTGGCGAGTTTTTCTTCAAGAGGGTGAAAGCGCTTGAGATAATCTTCTTCTTTTAGTATAGAAAGATAAAGAATTTTGACTTGAAGTTCGACGTCTTCTTCGGTCGCGATGCGCTCGGCCTGAGCTGCGCGATATTCGGCCTTTTTTTGCCTAGCCCAAACCCATTGCGGAGAGAAAGGGGAAATGTTTTGAGCGAGGTTTAAGGTTGCTTGGTTGATGTTCAAAGCCTGAATGGTTGGAATGTTGGACTGCTGATAATTTCCGATCGCGGATGCCTGGGGCAAAAGAGCGGCTTTAGCCCCCTTCGCTGTGGCGTGAGCTTGGGCTTCCATTAAAAGGCCGATAATGGCCTGGGGGGAAAATCGTTCGGCCCGAGTAATGCAATCCTGAAGAGAGAGGGTTTCCGCGCGAAGGACGGGGGTTGAAAACAAAGGCAAACAGGCGAGAACAAAAGTCCAAAACGCCCTCGCGGATCGCATTATCAATTTTCCATCTAACTAAAAAGAACCCCTGCGCCGGTCCGGCGCGCAGGGGCTTTTACGCTGTTAATTATTGAGCCGCAGGCGCTGCGGGGGCCGGTTGGGCCGCTTTTTTCGGAGCTTTGGCGATTTTGGTTTTCTTGTGGTGCTGGTTGTGGTGGTGGTGAGCTCTCCAGAATTCCATGTCGTGCCCAACTCCAGCGAGATCATGGCCGATTCCGCCCATGTCCTTTTTGAAGTCCGCCCAGAGACCTTTGCGTTTGTTCGTGTAGTCTTTTTTAATGGCGGCGATTTTAGCGTGCTTCTGAGCCTGCGTCAGAGATTTGTCCGCTTTGACGGCGGCGATCTCTTTCTTTTCGTTGGCCGAGAGGGCTTTCATATCTTGATTTTTTTTCGCGATACGTGCCTTCTTTTTCTGCAACAAGGATTTCTTTTTGTTGAGAAGGTCCTTGTAGTTCGGCTTAGCCTGAGTTCCCGCAGGCTGTGCGGGTGAAGCGGCTTGTTGTTGCCCGTTTTGGGGCATATTCATGCCGTTCATGTTATTTTGAGCCAGCGCTAAGGCGGGAACAAAAAGAGCCGCTCCCATCACAAAAGCGCAGGTTTTGCGCGCATTCTTCATCGAGTACTCCTCCTTGGTTTGGACTAGTCCAGGCCGCTTTTGACGGCCATTACTAATACGTTTAGTTTACAAAAAAGTTCACCCATTTATTCAATAGCATTGAGGAACCTTAGGGCGAAGGACGCTTCCAAGATGTTTCAGTCTCTCTAAAAACCTTGTTGGTCCAGCGGGCGGCGGTAAAAAGGTAATCGGAGAGACGATTCAAATAAATCACAGCGTTCTTCAAAGCGGGGTTTTCTTCATTGATCTCGCAGAGGCTTCTTTCAGCCCGGCGGCAAACGGCTCTGGCGTAAAACAAGCGGGCGGCGGTTTCGGAGCCGCCAGGCAGGATGAAATTCTTGAGAACTTCCAGGGATTCCGTCATTTCATCAATATCTTTTTCCAGATTTAAAATGGACATCTCGAGGTTTTCGGCTTTTGATTCGTTTTTTGGGTCGGCGGCCAGGGCCCCGAGTTCGAAGAGATCGTTTTGTATTCGCGACAAGGGAAGGGCGAGAGCGGAGTCTGGACATCGAGGTTTGACCCGGCTGAGAACGAGCCCCAGGGAACAGTTGAGCTCGTCCAAATCTCCCAAGGCCTTGATGCGGGGATGGCGCTTGGAAACGCGCTCACCGCCCAAAAGTCCGGTTTTTCCGCCGTCTCCGGTCTTGGTGTAAATCTTCACTTTCCTATTTTGACAAATTTTTATCCGTCGGTGGAAGAATTATTGTAGAATCAAATTCACATGGAGTTGATTCAGGCGAGCGCCCGGTGTAATAATCATTGCGTCTTCTGCGCGCAGGAAGGTTTGGGCGAGGAAAAATTCGCGAAAGACGAAAATGATTTGCTCCAAAAAACGCTCGCGGCCGTTCGCAAGAATCCCAGAATTGCCTTTGTCGGCGGAGAACCCACTCTTCATCCGGGTTTGATTAAGGCCGTTTCTGCGGCGAAAGAAGGCGGGGCCCTTCACATCCTCATTCAAACTAACGCCCGCCGCTTGGCGTATCCGGCCTTTGCCGAGTCTTTGAAGAATGCGGGCGCCAATGCCTTGGATATATCCCTTCAAGGTTCAACGCCCGCAATGCACGACTATCATACGCGAATTTCGGGTAGTTGGGCGCAGACGGTTTTGGGGGTCAAGCGCGCAAAAAAAATTTGGCTCACTGTCGGAATTTCAACCGTCATCACGCGCTCTAATTTCCGACATTTAAGCGAAATCGCGCGGCTGGCCCATCATTTGGGCGCTGAGGGTTTTCATTTGAACTTGGCGGCGGCTTATGGAGAGGCCGCCAAGTCTTGGGCGAGAGTCGTTCCTTCTCCCGAGATGGTTCGCCCTTATTTGGAGGAGGCCGTGCGCGTATCTAAAAACCTCGGTCTTTCCCTGATGGTTTTAGGCCGCGCTTTTTCCGATGAGGCTCGCGATTTGTTTGCGGGAATCGGGCTTTATGAAATAGGGACTAATTCGTCACCCCGACGAAAGTCGGGGTCCATTTATTCTCTAGATGAAATGGGGACTGTCCCTATTTCACGCCCAAAGCCGGGCCTGGGAGAACGCCGGGGACCGCCGAAAACGGGTGAGGAGCTTAAAAAACTTTTTCCGGAAATTTTTACCGGGGCCGAACTCCCTGGGGGTAAGCCCTAATGGCCAATATCGGATATATGCAGGTGGTTCGGCATTGCAATCAATATTGCCGCTTTTGCTCAAACCCGGAAACCGAATACATGTTGGATATCGAAACCGCAAAAAAACAGGTGGATGATTTTGTCAGCCGCGGCTATTTTGGAATCATTTTAACCGGAGGGGAGCCGAGCTTGTCTCCCCATATTCCGCAAATTACGCGCTACGCCGTTGAGCGTGGTCTCCATGTCCGAATGATTACCAACGGTTCTCGCCTGTCCGAAATGGGAATCGCCCGAAGTTTTGCCGAGGCGGGGCTTCATCATTATCATGTTTCGATTCATTCCAGCCGTTCCGAGGTTGAGAATTTCCTGACCGGAGTCAAGAATTCTTTTGAGAAGGCGCTTTCGGCCCTGGAGAATCTCTCCGTTTTGGCGAAAGAATTTCCCATTGCGGTCAACATCAATACCGTCATCAACGCCTATAACGCGGATCATCTGGATGAAACCGCGCGGTTTTTCGCCGAAAAATTTCCGGTCATTTCCCATTTTGTCTGGAATAATCTCGATCCCTCGATGGGACGGGCCGAAACCAATCGCGACACCGCGCCCAAGTTCCGGGATTTTGAGGCGTCCTTGTCCAAGGCGATGCGTTATTTGGACCAAGGGGGCAAAAGTTTTAGGGTTGAGCGCGTACCCCTCTGCTTTATGACGGAGTTCGCGCATTGCTCGACCGAGACCCGGAAAATTGTCAAGGGAGAAGAGCGTATTGTCCACTTCTTGGATGAGAAAGGCACCGTGCGGCAAACCGATTTCAAACATCTTAAAAGCGCGGCCTGCCGTTTTTGTTCGCTGGATGATATCTGCGCGGGAGCTTTCGACTTGGGAAATTGGTATGACCCCGAGGAATTATCCCCGGTCTTTGTTCCCAAAGAGCCCATTGTCGAGCGCATTCTTTCCGAAGAGGCTGCCACCACTACCACAAAGGAAAGGAGTCCTCATCCGTTTTCGGAAAAGCCGCCGGAAAAACGACATTGGGTGAGGTTGACCCGGGTCTGCAACGACCATTGTAGTTTTTGCCTCGACACTCCCGCTTGGAACGGCACGGCGATTCCTTGGAACGCGGTGGTCTCCGATCTTCAAAAAGGTCGTTCGGCGGACATTAAACGTCTGGTTCTCAGTGGCGGGGAGCCGACGATTCATCCCGATTTTATCAAGATTGTCGCCCAAGCCAAGGAAATGGGCTACGATCATATCCAGACCGTCACCAACGGACGGAGAATGTGCTATCCCGATTTCATGGAAGGCGCCGTGCGAGCGGGGCTTAAGGAGGTTACTTTTTCCCTTCATGGCCACACGCCGGAAATTCACGACCGCTTGACCGGGTCTCCGGGCTCTTTTGTCCAAGGGCTTGTGGCTTTGAGGCGCGCGCTGAAAATTCAGGGGCTCATTGTCAGCGTGGATGTCGTCATTAACAAGCAAAACATTCGGCATTTGAGAGAAATTCTGGATTTCTTTATCCGCGAAGGCGTGCGGGAATTCGACCTTTTGCAGGTGATTCCTTTTGGCAGCGCTTGGGAAAATAAAGAAGAATTATTCTACGATGTCGAGGCGGAATTGCCCCATCTCCACCGAGCTCTCGATGTCCTCAAAAGAGGGGATGTCGTCTTGTGGACCAATCGCCTGTTGCCGCAATACTTGGAGGGCTATGAGGATCTGATTCAGCCGCCCTCGAAGCTCCACGATGAGGCCTCGGGCCGCGGAGTTCTTTTTGACAAGTTTCTCCATTACGGCATCAAGCCCGATTGTTGGGGAAGGTGCCCGCATTGCTTTTTGCAGAATATGTGCGCCGATGTCGTCAAAATCAATGAAGAGAAAAAACTCTCGGCCCATCCCCTTCCGGAATGTTTGAAGAAAGATGAGGAGGCCGTGCGCGACTTTGAGTCGGCAGGAAAATTGGCAATAGAACATTCCGCTTCCCCGGACTTTAAGATGAAGGAATATGTCGAGTTTTATGTTCAAAGGCGTTATTTCGCCAAGGGAAAATCCTGCCGCGAGTGCCGCTTTGACGATTCCTGCGCCGGGGCGCCGATTCAGCATATCCGCCGTCGCGGTTTCCCCAAGCCGACTCCGGAGTTGCTGGTGAGGACTCCGATTTCCGTCTCATGAATGCCCTTGACGCCGCTGATTTGGTATTTCCAAAATCCGGACATCAGACGCTTAAAGGTTTAAAAGAGGCTTACCTCAAAGAACTCTTGCGCGAAACGCTTTTGGTCGCGGCCAATATCCGTCACCCCGACGAAAGTCGGGGTCCAGGCCCACGCGGAAGTCTGGATTCCGGCTTTCGGCCGCTTTCCAACGGATCCGGAAGCGGCACTTCCTCGCCAATGCTCGGTCGCCGGAATGATGGGTGGAATGTGACGCCATCCCTTTATGAATTATTGGCCGGAGCTTTAAAGACCAATCCCAAGGCTCTTCTTGAAATTCTGTCTTCCCCTGAAATCGCCCCTGCGGTTTGGTGTTTTAAGAGACAAAAAGATTTTCCCGGGTTTGAGGAGCGCATCGCGCGGGCGGTGGAAGCCTTGCCCGGCTCTCTTTTAATTTCCCTAGCCGCCCGCAATCTTTTGCCCCCCGGCGGCGTCTCCTGGGAAATAGGGACAGTCCCTATTTCCCTAATCTCGCATTCTTTAGGGTTTTCGCTGACCCTTGAGTCTGGTTCGGGCTGGCATTTTGAAAATGGGCGGGTTTCCGCCCTAGGGGATGCGCGTTTTAAAGGGGGTGTGAATTTAAACTCAGAAACCCTTCTGGGCCGCAGACCCGCCGCGGCGGGAATTTCCTCCGAATTGTGCTATGTCACGCTGAAACATCCGCATCTAATCAAACTGGCCTTGAAAGACTTTAATCCGATTGCTGAGGCGGAAGCCCATCCGGATAAATCTGGAAACGCCTTGGATTTGGGCGGACATTCGGAAGAAGACTGGCGGGCGTCTTTGGCCCAATGTCTGGATTGGACCCAGGACTTGTGGCCGGAGCTTTTTGAGGAAATGGAAATTTTGCTGAAATCCATCGTTCCGGTCGGCTACTCAGGCACGAAGCATCTTTCCGCGTCTTACCGAGAGGCGGTGGGAACGATCTACATGACTCTTCACCCGCATCTTTTGACGATGACCGAGGCCTTGATTCA
>JAJZCM010000049.1 GCA_021846045.1 bacterium
AGAGAGGGGAAACTTGATCCCGTCATCGGTCGGGCCGACGAGATTGAGCGGATGATTCAAATTCTCGCTCGCCGCACGAAAAACAATCCGGTTCTGATTGGAGACCCCGGCGTGGGAAAGACCGCGATTGTCGAGGGCCTGGCGCAGAAAATCGCCTCCGGCGACATTCCTGAAATTTTGGCCGGCAAGCGCGTCTTGACCTTGGATCTGGCCTTGGTCGTGGCCGGAACCAAATACCGCGGAGAGTTCGAACAGCGGCTTAAAAACATCATTGAGGAAATTCGCCGTTCTAAAAATTCCGTCGTTTTGTTCATTGATGAGCTTCATACGGTTATTGGGGCCGGCGCGGCGGAGGGGGCCATCGACGCTTCCAACATGATTAAGCCTGCGTTGTCCCGAGGGGAGCTTCAATGCATTGGCGCGACCACCTTGGACGAGTATCGAAAATATATCGAGCACGATGCGGCTTTGGAAAGGCGTTTTCAGCCGGTTGTCATCGAACCGCCATCGGTTGATGATACGATTTTAATTCTTCAGGGGCTTAAGGATAAATACGAGTCCCATCATAAAATCAAATATTCCGATGAGGCCCTTCGCGCCGCGGCGGAACTCGCGGATCGCTATATTTCCGAGCGTTTTTTGCCGGATAAAGCCATTGATTTGATTGATGAGGCGGGTTCGCGCGCGCGCTTGCAGACGACGCAGATGCCGCCGGAATTTAAAGAGCGCGAGGCGGAAATTGACGCCGTCGTCCGTGATAAATCAAGCGCCATTTCCAATCAAGAATATGAAAAGGCCGCGCGTTTGAGAGACAAGGAAAAAGAACTCCGTAAGGCTTTGGAAGATTCGAAGAAAAAATGGCGTGAAAAACGAGAGGAAGTGGTTCCAACCATCAGCGCGGAAGACATCGCCACTGTCGTGTCCCGCTGGACCGGCGTTCCCGTGACGAATTTGACGGAGTCCGAGACCGAAAAACTGGTCCATATGGAAGAGGCTCTACACAAGCGCGTCATCGGTCAAGAAGAAGCCATCAGGGTTATTTCCCAAGCCATTCGCCGCGCTCGGGCCGGGCTCAAGGACGCAAAGCGCCCCATTGGATCTTTTTTATTCCTAGGGCCGACCGGCGTTGGAAAAACCGAACTCGCCCGCACCTTGGCGGAATTTATGTTTGGAAACGAAGAGGCGATGATTCGCATCGATATGTCGGAGTACATGGAGAAATTCGCCGTCTCAAGACTCATCGGAGCGCCCCCGGGATACGTGGGCTATGAAGAAGGGGGACAGTTGACTGAGGCGGTTCGCCGCAAACCCTATTCCGTGGTCTTGCTTGATGAAATCGAGAAGGCCCATTCCGACATCTTCAATATCTTGCTCCAAGTCATGGATGATGGAATTTTGAGCGACAACTTGGGGCACAAGGTCAGCTTCAAGAATACGGTTTTGATCATGACCTCCAATGTTGGAGCGCGCCTGATCACTAGAGGAAAATCTCTCGGTTTTGTCGCGTCGAACGACACGGAAACCAAGGACTATCAGAAAATGCGCGAGACCGTGATGGATGAGGTGCGGCAGACTTTTAACCCTGAATTCATCAACCGCATCAACGAAATTATCGTGTTCCACCCTCTCGGGGAAGACGAAATGACCGAGATTCTGAAGCTGATGCTCGGGCAAGTTCGTTCTAAAGTCGAGACCCAAGGGTTCAAGATCGAGTTTACTCCGGAGAGCGAGAAATTTCTCGTTAAAAACGGCTTTGACGCCAATTCCGGCGCGCGGCCTCTTCACCGGACGATTCAGCGGATGGTTGAAGACGTGTTGGCGGAAGATATACTCCGTAAGAAATTTAAGGCGGGAGCGACTATTTACGTCGAAGTCGATTCGGCGGGAGAGAAGCTATTGTTTTCAAATGAACGTTCCGCCCAAGTCTAACGAGGCAAAAAAAACCTTGCGCAAGAATGGTTTGTCTGCTACCCTTAGGAGCGAAATGAGTTCCTCTCTTCGCGCTTCATGGAATATCCGTCGGGCGCTTGTTGTGTCGGCTTGCCTTTTGACGACGGCAGGATATCTCCTAGGGAAAAACGTCTCTTGGGACGATTCATCCTCGTCTTATTCACCCAACGACTTTCCCGTTCGGGATGTCGTTTCTCCTGATTCTTCCGTCTCTCTTTCCGCCGCTGCCGGCGTTCAGCCCTCGGTGGTTTCTCTGCCTGCAATTTCGCCTTTGGCCTGGACGCAATTGACGGGGCGCCTGAAAAAAATGCTTTCCAACTACAGGGGAAACGTCGCGGTGTATCTGCAAGATCTTAAGACAGGGCAGACTTGGACTTATCATCCCAATGAGCTTTTTCCTGCGGCCAGTTTGATTAAGCTGCCCATCATGATCGCCGTTTTCAACAGAATCAGCAAGGGAGATTTATCTCTCAGTGAGACGATGACGCTTCACCGCCACAATCGGGTCGGAGGTTCGGGAACCCTTAAATGGCAGCCGGATGGAACGAGACTGACAATTTCTCAGCTTTTGGATCATATGATTCGTGAATCCGACAATACCGCCGCTAATATGTTGATCGAGGCGGTGGGGGGAATTCCCTATATTCAAAGTCAACTTCCCCAGATCGGGCTTGTTCAAACCCAAATTCATCGTCAAGGGATGAGTTTGAGAAGCGGCTACGTCGCCAGAGAAAATTATACCACCGTATCCGAAATGGCGATGATTCTCCGCAAAATTTATAAAGGTCGAATGATCGACACGACCTCAAGCCGCTTGATGATGGATTATTTGCTTTTGAGAAAGCCCGTGCGCTCCCGTTTGGCAAAAGATCTTCCGGCGGGCTGGGAGATTGCTCACAAGACAGGGTTGGAAAGACGCGCCTGCCATGATTCCGCCATCATTTTAACCCCCAAGGGAGATTTTATTCTCGCGGTTTTAACGGGCAAGAACCGCGCTTATCGTCCGGCGAAGCAATTTATCATTAATATTGGACGTTTGACCTATCATTATTACGGCGGCATCGTTCCCTCAAATCGTCATCACCGTCGGCGCTATTATGCTTGGGTCAGACATTCTCGGCATCGTCGGCTTCGCCATTACCGCCATCGCTTGTAGTCCTCTATAAGCTAAAATTTAAATAACTGCTCAGGTTCGTCATTCCGGCGACCGAGCGTAGGCGAGGAAGTGCCGCTTCCAAGTTTGTGGGAAAGTGGCCGAAAGCCGGAATCCAGTTGGAAACCTGGACCCCGACTTTCGTCGGGGTGACGTGAGTAATTATCAAATTTTAAGGATACTCATTTGTGATTCGAATTACATTTAAGCTGGTTTCAGCCTTGGTTTTGGCGGCGACCTTGGTCACCGCCGGTTCAACCTATCTCCAAACCCAGCAGGAAAAAGGCCGTCTCTTTCGGGAACTTAACAGCCGCGCAGAAATACTCTCCGAAACTCTGCAGGAAATTTCGGCCCCGGCGCTTCAAAAAAATGAAAGAAGGCGCCTGGAGGCGATGGTGCGGAAATTCGGCAATCGAAAACGCCTGATTGGCATCATCGTACTCAACGAAAACGACGTGCCTTTGGCGTATACTCCGCGCCTAAAAAATTCGGTCCAGTTTCTTTTAAGCCGGCTTGACGTTCCCGCCTTGGCTCAAGCGAGGATTCTCGTGATTCCCGTAGACGGCAAACTGCGCCATGTTTACGCCGCCCCGATCATTTTTCATAAGTCCGTTTTGGGAAGCTTGATTTTGGTCCATGACGCTTCTTTTATTAAAGACAAACTGCTGGATATGTGGCGGCATACGTTTTTTAGGCTCTTGTTCAATGCCTTCCTGATTTCGCTTATCAGCTTGTGGATCATTCGCTGGAATTTAAAGGCTCCCATCACTCAAATGACGGAGTGGATGAAGCGTTTACGAACGGAAGATTCCTCGGAGCCGCCCCAAATTCCCTCAAGCCTTTTTAAGCCTTTGGCTTCGGAAGCCGAAAGCTTGGCTCGCAGCCTGATTTCCGCGCGAAAAGCGGCGGAGACCGAGGCGAAACTAAGGCAAAACGCGGAATCAATTTGGACGCCCGAACTCTTGAGGGAGCATGTTAAAAACAAACTTGGCTCAAAACCTCTTTTCGTGGTAGCCAACCGGGAACCTTACATGCATGTTCGGCGTGGGCGAAAAATAGAGGTCGTTACCCCGGCGAGCGGACTGGTCACGGGAATTGAGCCTATTTTGCTTGCTTGTGGAGGCTTATGGCTGGCTCAAGCCTCGGGAGATGCCGATAAGGAAACCTCCGATGAACAGGGAAAAGTTTCCGTTCCCCCTGAGTCTCCCCAATACACGCTTAAAAGACTTTGGCTGAGCAAGGAAGAGGAAGAGGGTTATTACTATGGATTCTCAAACGAAGGCCTTTGGCCGCTGTGTCATATTGCGCACACCCGCCCGATTTTCCGCGAGGAGGATTGGAAGCATTACAAGGAGGTTAATGAGAGATTTGCCCAATCCCTTCTTGCTGAAATGGGGCCTACTTCCGAACCTGTCGTTTTGATTCAGGATTACCATTTTAGCCTTCTTCCTCGAATGATTAAAGAAGTCCGTCCCGACGCCCGCATCGCTATTTTTTGGCATATCCCATGGCCGAACCCGGAGGCTTTCGGAATATGCCCTTGGCAGAGAGATATTCTCCATGGAATGTTGGGGGCGGATCTCATCGGCTTTCACACTCAATTCCACTGCAATAATTTTTTGGAAACCGTTGACGCCAGTCTTGAGTCCCGCATTGATTGGGAGCGCTTTGCCGTTCAAAGAGACGGCCATTTGACGCAGGTCAAACCTTATCCAATCAGCATCGCTTTCCCCCTGCCGCATAACCCGCATCCGGTGGAATTTCCCTCCAAGGAAACGCTGCTTAAGGAAATGGGAATCGCGGGAGACTTTTTTGCGGTTGGAGTTGATCGCATCGACTACACCAAGGGAATTGCCGAGCGCTTTCATGGAGTGGAAAGATTCTTGGAGAAATATCCTCAATATGTGGGAAAGTTTACGCTGGTTGAAATCGGGGCCCCCAGCCGCACCCACATCAAGCGCTATCATGATCTCGCGATGGAACTCGAAGCGGAGGCGGAAAGAATCAATTGGAAGTTTAAGACGAAAGAGGATAAGACTTGGAAGCCGATCGTTTTTATTGAAAAACATCACAGTCATGAAGAGATTGCGCCTTTTTACAAGGCCGCAGATCTTTGCCTGGTGACCTCTCTTCATGATGGAATGAATTTGGTCGCTAAGGAATTTGTCGCTTCCCGTGATGATGAGGCGGGGGTTCTTGTTCTCAGCCGTTTTACCGGCGCCTCTCGGGAGCTTCGCGATGCCCTCTTGGTCAACCCGTATGACGCGGAGCAGCTGGCCGATTCCATCCGCTATGGGCTGGAAATGCCTAAAGAAGAGCAGGAAAGGCGCATGAAGATGATGAGGCAAGTCCTCAGGGAGCAAAACGTTTACACATGGGCGGGAAAATTAATCGAAGACCTCTCTAAAGTTCGCGCCGCCGTCTAGTCTCTGATCTTCTCATCTTGAAGAAGGCCTTAAACAATTGATTGAATCAAAAACATGGGATATCAAAGGCTTCTCATTACCGGCGGATATTTAATCGACCCGGCGCAAGAAGTAGAGGGAAAGCGGGATATTCTCATTGAAAACGGGCGGGTCAAGTCCGTTCTTAAACCCGGGGCTTTTCTGGGAATCGCAAACGCCGAGATTCTCAACGCCGAAGGCTTGTGGGCGCTTCCGGGCCTTATCGACATGCACGTTCACTTTCGCGAGCCGGGCGGAGAAGAAGATGAGACGCTTGAGACCGGCGCCCGTTCCGCTCTTGTAGGCGGAGTGACGACGGTTTTGGCGATGCCGAACACCCATCCCCCGCTGGACTGTCCCGAAATTCTGCGTCCGCTTCAAAAAAAATCGAAAAAAATAAACGGCCCCCATATTCTTTTTGCCGCTGCGATTACGAAAAAATTGGAGGGGCGGGCCTTAAACGATTTTAAAAAGCTCAAAAATTGCGGAGCTTTTGCTTTCACCGATGACGGCCGCCCGGTTATGGATTCGCAGCTCATGCGTCAAGCTTTGGAAAAATCAAGAGCGCTGGGCTCTTTCGTCATTTCCCATTGCGAGGATTTAAATCTCAGCCGGCAGCGCCCCCTCAATGAAGGCCTTCCAGCGAGAAAGAAAGGAATCGCCGGCGCTCCCTGGGCGTCGGAGGGAGTCATGGTGGCGCGCGATCTGGTCTTGGCGGAATTGACCGGCGCCCATGTCCATATCGCCCATGTCAGTTCCAAAGTCAGCGTTCAAATGATTCGGGAAGCAAAAAAACGCGGCGTTTGGGTGACGGGGGAAGCGTCTCCTCATCATTTCTCGCTCGCTGATTCGGATATTCCTGATTGCGACGCTAATTTCAAGATGAATCCCCCTTTGAGATCGAAAGAAGACGTCGCGGCGGTTCAAGAGGGTCTTAAGGATGGGACTTTGGATGTGATCGCCACCGACCATGCCCCGCATCGAAAATCAAGAAAAGAGAAAGGAATTTTCCTATCTCCTTTCGGCGTCATCGGGCTTGAAACTTCCGTGGGGCTGGCTTTGACCCGCTTGGTTGGCCGAAAAATTTTGACCCCAAAGCAGTTGGTCGAACGAATGAGCCAAACTCCGGCCCGGATATTAGGTCTTCACAAAAAGGGAAGCCTTAAAGCGGGTTCGGATGGAGACGTGACGATCATCGACCCCAAGCAAGAGTGGAGGGTGGCCCTCCCTTTCGCTTCCAAAAGCTCCAATAGCCCCTTTGTCGGAACTCGTATTCGCGGCCGCGTGCGCGCGACTATCGTCAGCGGGAAAATCGTTTTTAAGGCTCAAGACGATGCCTAATTGTTACGAGCGCTTCGTTTTTCCGTGGCTTTCCCGCTTGGATGCGGAAACGGCGCATGACTGGGTTTCTTCTGCGGCTGAGTTTTCATCCCGGCTTCCTTTCTTCCCCCAAGCGGCCTCATCCTTGTGGGGAAAGCGAAAATCTTCAATTCTTGGTTCCCATGTATTAGGAATGAATTTTGAAAACCCCATAGGGCTTGCCGCCGGTTTTGACAAGGATTGCCGCCTTCTTAATTTTTTGCCGCGACTGGGCTTTGGCTTTATCGAGGCAGGCGCCGTGACGCTTAAGCCCCAGAAGGGCAATCCCAAACCCCGGCTTTTTCGAATTCCCGAATACGAGGCCTTGATCAACCGCATGGGGTTTAACGGAGAAGGAGTCGAGAGAATTTTAAAGAGGCTTATAAAACTTAAGTCGCCCCATGTCCCGCTTGGAATCAACCTGGGGCTCAATGCCGGAACGCCGCCGGAAGAGGCTCCTCTTCGCTATGCCGAGACCTTTAAAATTTTGGAACCCTATGGCGACTATTTCGCCTTGAACGTCAGCTCTCCGAATACGACGGGGCTGCGCGATTTGCAGGAAAGGCGGCATTTGGAGAGAATTCTGATCGCGCTTCAGGCCGAGAATAAAAATAAAAAGCCGATTTTAATCAAAATTTCTCCAGATTTGGAGGAAAAAAGCCTTGAAGCCCTTTGCGAAATCGCTTTAAAATTGGCTTCCGGCTTTGTCGCCACCAACACCACTATTCAAAGACTGGGTCTTCCGCCGGAGGTTCCGGAGATTGTGGGGGGGCTGAGCGGCGCGCCGCTTAGGTTTATTTCGACTCAAATAATCGCTAGAATCTACAGAATGACCCAAGGGCGCGTTCCTATTATAGGCGTCGGCGGCGTTTTCTCCGGGGCGGACGCTTTTGAGAAAATCAGAGCCGGGGCGAGTCTTGTCCAAATTTACACCGCCCTCATCTACCGGGGGCCGGGAGTAGTCCGCGAAATATTGACCGATCTGGAAGAGCTTCTTAAGTCCAACGGCTTTGAAAGCCTTTCTTCCGCAATTGGGACCGCCTCGTGACGGAACTCATCACCGCTTTGGATGTGGGAGATCTTAAGAAAGAAAAATCGTTGCTTAAGGATTTAAAAGGGACCGTTCGTTTTTACAAGATTGGGCTGAAGCTTTTTATTGCCGAGGGGAAAAAGGCTGTTGAGATGGTCCATCATTACGGCGGGAAGGTGTTTTTGGATTTAAAGCTTTTGGATATTCCACAAACGGTGGCCGGTGCGGTGAAAGAAGCGGGGAAATTGGGGGTTGAGTCGATTTCCGTTCACTTGTCCGGCGGCCCGGAGATGCTCAGAGCGGCCGCGGCGATTAGCCCAAGGCCGAAACTATGGGGGGTTTCCGTTCTCACCAGTTTTAGAAAAGAAGATGTCCGCATTTTTCATGAACGCGCGAGCCTCGCTTCCCTAGTCAAGAATTGGGCGTATCTCGGAGTAAAAAACGGGGCGGATGCGATTGTTTGTTCCGGACACGAAGTTGAGTTTTTGCGCCGGGCCCTCAAGAATTATTCTCCGAAATTCGTGACCCCCGGCATTCGCCCGGCGGGGGAAAATGTCCATGATCAAAAACGGGTTATGACCCCGGAAGAGGCTGCGGCTTTGGACATCAATTTTGTCGTCGTTGGGCGTCCGATTATTGAAGCCAATGACCCCAAGGCGGCGGCGGAAAAAATCGTCGCTGCCCTAAAATCCGTGAAATAAATCATCAAAGGAGAAGAATGAAAAAATTTAACTTCTTAGGTTCGTCATTCCGGCGCAAGCCGGAATCTAGAAAATCGCTGCTCTGGACCCCGGCTTGCGCCGGGGTGACGCGGGTAGTTATAAAAAAACTTGTATGGATCGTTGTCTTGGTCGGTTTCGCTTTGCCCGCCCACGCCCAGCAGAATAACAGCTTCCAAATCGCCCCGGCGCCAATTCCTTATCCTTATTTTGAATCAGGGCGATGGGACGGACAAATTAACGGCATGGGGGCGAGTCTTTCGGCGACCGGGCTTAGCGCCGGCCTAGCGGGTTTTTCAGGTTCCTTTCGCTATTCCTTCAACGATTTTTTAGCCTGGGATTTTGCCGGAAATCTGGGCGTTGGCGGTTTTAATATGACGAGCGAAAACCTGAAAGGGGCAATGGCTTTGGGCGGATTTTCAACCAATCTCGAAGCCCAAATCGGCGGTAAAAACGGAGGGATTATCTTGTTCGGCGGCCCCTCTTTTGAGGGATTCAATTTGACCAATTCCGCCACGACCCTTCAATACGGTCAATTCGGATCCATGGGCGCCTTTTTAAGCGGAGGACAATTTGGAGTCCAAGGTAATATCAAGATTTCCGATGCAGTGCGCTTGGCTCCCTTCGTCATGATCCAATCCCTGGGAGGCTCTTCCTCCGTGACCGGAAACTTCGGCGGCGGGACCAATACGACGGTGACATCCCAAATTCCCGCTAATACTTCGACTTCTTACGGCCTAGACCTCTTGTTTAACGACTGGAGCCTGGGGACGTTCCTTCAGGAATTACAGCAATCTTCCAGCTCCTCCAACAACGGCAACGTTCACCTAGTGGTATTCCAGGTTGGATACAGCTTTGGAAACGCCGACCAGTTGGCCAAGGAAAAAGAGGAAGCGAGCTTAAACAGCTCAGGATCGGAAAATCAAAATCCGGTTCAGAATCCGCCGGCCCAAAAACAGAGCGGCAACGAATTTGAAGCGCCGAAAATGTAGAGGGCGTCATGAGACCATTTAAAACAGGTTCCGTATTTTTTTTCACACTATCCGCCGTTTTGGCGAGTTGCGCTCCGGCGCCGATTATTCGCGCGGTTCGCTCCGGAGATGAAGATCAAATTCAACAGCATTTAAATCAGGGAAACGACGTCAATGGCTTCTACCACGCCAGCGACCTGCGCTGGTGCTGGATTCCGGTCATCGGCTTTTTGGGAGACCCGGGAATCATCATGTGTCCCGTTCTTCAATCCAGCGACCAGTCTACGCCTCTTATGACGGCCATCGGAGATGGAAATTTTAAAACGGCTCGCTTCTTGGTTGCGCATGGGGCCGACGTCAATTTGCCGGCGAAATATGACCAACCGCATATGGGGCCGCAGCCTCCGGTTTTGCTCTGTCCTTTGACCGTGGCTATAGAAGCGGTGGATTCTCGCTACGGGGCTAGAAGCCTTCAGTTAAACAGCCGCGCATCCTTGGAGGAAAGTGCGAAATTCGTCAAATTCTTGGTCGCTCATGGGGCTGATGTTAACGCTTGCGCGGTGTCCGGCAAAGGCGCCTTTTATAATATTCTGCCTTTGTTCGCCGCCGCTGAGATCGGCAATGAGGCGGCTGCCAAAACGCTTTTAGACCACGGGGCAAATATCGAGGAGAAAGACCTCATCTGGGGTGGAACGCCTTTAATGTGGGCGGCGTGGCGGGGTCACGCGAAAATGGTCCAATTTTTATTGCAGCGGGGGGCAAACGTTCATGCCATTGCTGAAAGGTCTGATGACCGAACGGTTCTTGATTGGGCTGATTGCCCGAGTTCGCCCCACAACCCGGAGGTGATTCGCCTCATTACTGCGGCGTTGAGAAATAACGCGCCGGCCCAGGTCGCTTCAATTAATTCTTCCCGAGATTCGGCGGATTCGGACAGTTCTCCTTCCGGAGAGATTTTTAAAGCCGCGAGAAACGGAGATGATGACCGGGTTCAAACTCTTCTCCAGCGGGGAGTGGATGTCAATTCAACCGACTCTTATGGTTTTACTCCTTTGATGTGGGCGGCCTATGAGGGGCAAACCGATACCGCCGAGATTTTGATTAAGGCGGGCGCGCATTTGACGATGACCAACCGTGACGGCGACAATGCATTGATGATCGCCGCCGACAAAGGACATTTGGATATGGTCAAACTTCTTTTTAGGCACGGGGCCCCTTTAAACGACCGGGATGAAAAAGGCTATACCGCGATGGCGTGGGCTGAGAAAAGGCGCCATAGGAATGTGGTTGAATTCTTAAAAGGGCGCGGCGCTCGCGCAGTTCGTGTCAAACGCAGGGACGAGTCTAAGCCGAAAAAGAGAGCTGAGCCCGATCTTAAAAAAGAAAAGACGCCTTCGGAAGCCCCTGCTCCCGAGCCCGAAGAACACGCCGACGTTCAATCAATATTGCCATGAACCCGGAAGAATTGAAAAAACTCTTTATTGAGCGAGGCGCTCTGCTTAGGGGACATTTTCTTTTGTCTTCAGGCCTTCACAGCGGGGAGTATCTTCAGTGCGCTCTTCTCTTGTCGGACCCCGTGGTCGCTGAAAAGTTGGGGCGGGCCTTGGCGGAAAAACTTAAGGAAAAACCGGATTTAGTTCTTTCCCCGGCCATGGGGGGAATCGTTATCGGCCAAGAAGTAGCGAAAGCTCTGGGAGTTCGCCATTTTTTCACAGAACGCGAAAACGGGAAGATGGTTCTAAGGCGCGGTTTTTCCTTGTCTTCAGGGGAAAAATGCGTCGTGGTTGAGGATGTCGTGACGACCGGCGGTTCCTCTCAGGAAGTCATCGAAATGGCTGAGTCCCAGGAGGTCAAGACCTTGTCGGTTTTGTCTATCGCCGACCGCAGTTCCGGAGGGCGCCGCTTGAAAGCGCCTCTTGAGAGCCTTCTTAAAATTACGATTGAAACTTTTAGTCCGGCGTCTTGCCCGCTTTGTCGCCAAGGAACCCCGGCGGTTAAGCCCGGCAGCCGAGCCCAGAAATGAGCCCTTTGTCCCTGAACTACAAGAAATCCGGCGTCGACATTGATAAGGCCGACCGGTTGGTTGATTTCATTCAAAAGCGCGCGCCGGCCATCGGCGGTTTTTCCGGTCTTTTTGATTTGAAATTAAACGGCGAAGGCCCCTATCAAATTGTCGCCTCCACCGATGGCGTGGGAACCAAGCTCAAGATTGCTTTCCAGATGAACCGCCATGAGACCGTGGGAATTGATTTAGTCGCCATGTGCGTCAACGATCTCATCACTTGCGGGGCCAAGCCTCTCTTTTTTCTGGACTATTATGCGGTGGGACGTCTTGATCTTGAGAAATCAAAAAAAGTCTTGTCTGGAATTATGGAAGGCTGTCGTCAAGGGCGCATGACTCTCTTGGGCGGGGAAACCGCCGAGATGCCGGGGTTTTACCGGTCCGGGGAGTATGATCTCGCGGGTTTTTCGGTCGGCATCGTTGAAAAAAGAAATGTCATTGACGGGAGAAAGATTCGCCCCGGGGATGCGATTGTAGGGCTCCCGTCCTCGGGCGTTCACTCAAACGGCTTCTCTTTGGTTAGGAAAATTTTCAAAGGTTCTCTTTTAAAGGCCTATGCTCAAAAACTTCTGACTCCGACTAAGATTTACGTCGCCGATATCGAAAAACTCTCAAACGGCCTTAGAAAATGCGGACATGAAATTCTGGGACTGGCCCATATCACCGGCGGAGGCCTTGTTGAAAACGTGCCGAGAATATTGCCGAAAAACTGCCGGGCTTTTTTTGACCGCCGTTTGTGGAGCGTTCCGCCCATTTTTCGCGAGATTCAAAGGCGCGGAAAAATTTCCGATTCCGACATGTGGAGAACCTTTAATATGGGAATTGGGATGACGATTGTCGTGAGGCCTGAGGCGGCTTCGGCGGCCCTTAAAAGTTTGCCGGGCTCTTTTGTCATCGGAGAAATCCGCAGGGGAAAAACCGGAGCGGAAATCTCATGAAAAAAATAGCCGTTTTTGCCTCGGGGGAAGGGACAAATTTTCAAGCCTTGGCGGACGCTTCGGCTTCGGGGCTTTTGGGCGGCAAAATCGTTTTTCTTATCGCAAGTTCGGAGAAAGCGGGGGTTCTTAAACGCGCGGCTTCATGCGGAATTGAGGCGATGGTTCTAAAGCCGACGGATTTTAAAAACCCCGAGGATTACGATCAAAAGCTCGTTGATGAGTGCAAAAAGCGAAGTATTGATTTAATTTGTCTGGCGGGCTTTATGATTCAAGTTGGCCCCAAGATGCTCAAGGCGTTTCCCTGGAAAATTTTAAACATTCATCCTTCCCTTTTGCCGGCTTTTGGCGGCAAAGGCGTTTACGGGATTCGGGTGCATGAAAATGTCCTAGAGGCCGGCGTTCGGATTTCCGGATGCACGGTTCACTTGATTGATGAGGAATACGATAGAGGGAAAATTATTCTTCAGGAAGCGGTTCCGGTTTTGGATTCTGATGATGCGCAGAGTTTGGCGGGAAGAGTCTTGGACGCCGAGCATCGTCTTTATCCCAAGGCGGTTCGCCTTTTTTGTGAGGGAAAAATCGAACAGGAAAAGACGGGTGCGCAGATGAAATCCTCAAAGGATTTAAGCCCAAAAAAACGCGCTTTAATTTCGGTCTCGGATAAAAGAGGCGTGGTCGCTTTCGCCAAGGGGCTCGTGAATTTAGGTTTTGAGATCGTCTCCTCATCCGGAACTGCGGAAGTTCTTAAAAACAACAGCATCCCCGTCATAACGGTTGAGGAAGTGACGGGGTTTCCGGAGATTTTTTCCGGCCGGGTTAAAACGCTTCATCCCTTAATCTTCGGCGGAATTTTAATGCGCCGTAAAAACCAGGAAGACATGGCGGACGCTCAAAGGCGCTCCATTACTCCGATTGATTTGGTGTGCGTGAACCTCTATCCGTTTTCAGAGACCGCCCAAAAGGCGGCTTCCGCTTTTGATCCGGAAGTAATAGATCAGATTGATATCGGAGGCGTGGCGCTCATTCGCGCGGCCGCGAAAAATTTTGACTGCGTTTCAGTGGTCGTTTCTTCCAAGGATTACCCGGACATTCTCAAGGAATTGGAAATGGGAGAGGGAAAATTGAGCTTGTCTCGGCGCAAGGCTTTGTCTCAGCAAGCTTTTGAATATACCGCCTCTTATGACGCCGCGATTTCGGAGGCCTTCCAAATCGAGAAAGAAGACTTTCCGCAGGTCGTGAGTCTTAGACTTTCTAAAATTCAGGGGCTTCGCTATGGGGAGAACCCTCATCAAAAGGCCGCCCTTTACCTAAGACTGGGAGACGAGCCCAGTTTTGAACAGCTCTCAGGAAAAGAGCTTTCCTACAATAATCTTTTGGACGCTTATGCCGCGTGGGATTGCGT
>JAJZCM010000050.1 GCA_021846045.1 bacterium
ACGAATTGGAGTATATGTTGCCCGATTCAGGCGAAGTTCGGCGGGATTTGCTGCAAATGGACACCGAACAAGAGAGCGTCTACGGCGTTATCCATAAATCCTAGGGTGTCCCAGCGCGCAAGTCGGGGGGAAAATCGCCATTTTGGAAAACGCCCGCAAGTTTAAGCCCGGGCAAGTGCCACTTCAACCTAATTTGGATGAATTCTTGATATCTCTTGCGGAAAATTTCAAAAGAAACGCTTTAGCGATCATCTTATCCGGGATGGGATTGGATGGAACCGAAGGAGCCCAGGCTATTCTCGCCCAAGGGGGAAAAGTCTTAATCCAAGACCCTAAAACTGCCATTATTCCGTCCATGCCGAAAAATGCCATTAAAAGCAATCCTCAAGCGGTCATTTGCAAGCCGGAACAAATGCACGAAGAAATCGCGCAATTTGCCAAATAAGCCTAAGGACTTAGAAAAATTAGATGGGGTTTTTCATCAACTTATCAATCGCGGCATTAAGATTATCCCATTCTGGCGGCTTACCGATATATTCACAAGCCTTCCATGAGGCATATTCTTCATGAACCAGTTTCTGGTCTACCGCGCTGACGATGATAAATCGGGCGCTCGGATCAATTTTTTTAATTTCCTTGATGGCTTCCAACCCTGAACGGCCAGGCATATTAAGATCCATCGTGGTCAAATCCGGTTTTTTTAACTGATACTGCAAAACCGCTTCCTCCGCGTTTCCCGCTTCGGAGATCACCTGATGACCTTTTCCTTCTAAAAAGCCTTTGATGTACATTCGTGTAAAAACAGAATCATCTACGATTAGGAACTTATAGCCGGCCATAAATGTCCTCCTCTATTTTTCTTGGGAACGATTCGGTCAAGGCAATCTTCCCTCACCATTAGGATTGTCTCACAAGACGCATTCCATTCAAGACACGAAAAACGAATGTGAGCGGCCAATATTTTCTTAGCCACGTCGCTAATTTCGGAGGAAGCCTTACGAATGGCTTCTTCAACTGAGGAATCGATAATTTCAGGAGGAGTGCTCATGACTGCATGACCCAAGGCGTCGGCAAACGTGTTTAAGAAATTAGTGACGATGATATTGGCCCATTCGAGAATCATGAGTTTAATGGCGCCATCGTTGTCCGTTAAGCTTGAAAAATGCGTTTCGAGCATCTTATGCGCCATTTTCACGAAATGATCATGTGGCGCGCCGAAAATCCCAATGACCGGAACATCCGTAGAAACGGCCATTTGAACGCAAACAATATCTTTAACTTCAGGGGGGAAAACCTGCATGTTATAAGAGGTTCTCTCATAAACATCCATTCCGGTCATTACCCACTTCGATTGGGAAAGAACATTGAGAGCTTCCACGCATTTTTCCGTCGCGGGCTTAAGCATATCACGGAAATCATTCCAACCTGCATGGTTCCCATTCCCATTGACGGGCAGGGGAGGCATGGAGCTTTTTGATGTTTTAAACGCGGCAAGATTGGTCGTGGCAAGAGCTTCTGCTATTTTCTGAAGAGTAACTGGTTTATTTAGAATAGTCTTGGCTCCGATCGACATCAACTGCTGGGTAATTTGGTCTTGAGAGACGGCGCTGATAATGATGACGTTGGCTTTCGCATTGGAGGTCATCACGTTTTTTAGAACGTCAATGCCGGAACCTCCCGGCATGACCAAATCCAAGGTCATGAGATCGGGCTTTAAATCCTGATAGGCTTTTATTCCGCTCGGTACATCCACGGCCTCCCCAATAACCTCGCAACCCGCCTTTTCAAGAAAATCCCGAACCAAAACCCGCATCATCATGGAATCATCCACGACCAAGGCCTTGGGTTTTTCTCCGGAAACGGCTCCCACTCGCCCGTCAATGGCCGCTTTGAGCGAGTCTTTTCTCACCGGCTTATAAATGACGGATGCGGCTCCGGTTTTAAGCGCTTTTTCAACAACCGCTTCTTGACCAAAATCAGTGATGATTAGAATTTTAGTTTGATATTTTTGAGAGGAAATCGCTTCAAGCACGTTGATTCCCGACTCTCCCGGCATGATGATATCCAGAGTCATTAAATCTAGCTTATACTCATTAAAAGCCGCGATGGCCTCTTTGGCGCTTGCGGCTTCCACAATTTTTTCAAAACCCTCGTTTTGGAGAAGTTCCTTAAGGTAAGCACGAACCAAACGAGAATTATCAACTATGAGGGCTGTTTTGCTCATATCATTCAGCTCTTGAAAAGTATAACACAGGGAGAAGCCTTTGTCTAGGCTTCCTCCATTTCCGTCTTTCGTGCTGGGCGTCCGGCCGCCAGCCAGGAAAGATAGGCCTCAATAAACGGATCAAGATCGCCGTCCATTACCGCCTGGATTTGGGAAGTCTGATGCCCCGTCCTAAGGTCCTTGACCAGTTGGTACGGCATGAATACATAACTGCGAATTTGATGTCCCCAAGCTATAGAACCCATCTCATCGTAACGTTTTTCGGCGCTTGAGCGTTTCTTGTCAAGCTCGATTTCGTAGAGCTTCGCCTTGAGCATTCTCATCGCATTAAGCCTATTCTGCATTTGGCTTCGCTCCGTTTGGCAACCGACGACAATGCCGGTTGCAATATGAATGAGTCTGACCGCAGTTTCAACTTTGTTGACGTTTTGGCCGCCATGGCCTCCGGCCCGAAAAGTCTCCAGCCTCACATCGGAATCAGATACTTCAATTTCGATGTCATCATCAATATCGGCTAAGACGTCAACCGAGGCAAAAGAAGTGTGACGGCGCTTATTAGCGTCAAAGGGAGAAATACGAACCAGACGGTGAACCCCAATCTCGCTTTTCAAAAGCCCGTAGGCGTTTGTTCCTCGAATAAAAGCAGTCATGCTTTTTATCCCCGCGCCTTCGCCTTTAAGAGAGTCCGTGACATTCACCGTAAACCCGCGATTTTGCGCCCAGCGGGTGTACATTCGAATGAGCATTTCATTCCAATCGCAGGCTTCGGTTCCACCGGCTCCGGCGTGAAAGCTGATGATTGCGTCGCAAGAATCGTGCTCTTCGGACAGCTTAAGAGTCGCATCTAAAAGGTGGAAACGGACTTCTATTTTTTTTAGATTGTCTTCAATTTCTCTCAGTTCGGAAGAATCATCCGCTTCATGGGCTAGGTCCAAATGAGCTCGGATGTCTTCCAAGCCGCGCTTAAGAGACGAAAATTCCTCAAACTTTTTCTTGAGTTCATTAAGCTCTTTTGACTTCTTTTTGGCGAGCCCGGAATCGGCCCAGAAAGAAGGTTGAGAAGCTTCCGCTTCCCGCTGAGAAATTTCGGATTTTAATTTCTGAGGTTCGACTAATTTTTCAAGATTGGAAAGCCATCCTTCCAACTTCTCAATTTGATCTTTCGTTTCTTGAAACATCGCTTTATCATTCTACAAAACATAAAAGGGTCTGGGCATGGAGAGCGGCGATTTCTTGAATTTCCATAGAATAGCCGCCGCCCAAGGTCACGGCCACGGGCGTTTTAAACCTCCGACAGAAATCACGCACCATTAAATCCCGCTTTAAAAGGCCTTCTTGGCTTAGATTCAAAGAGCCCAAAATATCTTTTTGATAGCAGTCAACGCCGGCTTGATAGACAATGAGTTCCGGCTGACGATTAAAAACGGCCGGTAAATTTTCTTTAAGTAAGTCCAGATATTCCTTATCCCCGGTCCCGCGTTGGACGGCGACGTCTAAAGAGCTTTTCTGCTTGATCTCAGGGTAAATGTCTTCTTGATGGATGGAGAATGTAAAGACATCGGGGTTTTTTGAAAAAATTTGCGCCGTCCCATTTCCCTGATGAACATCTAAATCGATGACCGCCGCCCGTTTAATTTTAGATTCTTTCATCATTTTTAAAATACCGCAGGCGATATCATTTAAAACGCAAAACCCTTCTCCGTGATCGGAAAATGCGTGATGAGAGCCTCCTCCGATATGAAGCCCCGTTCCAAATCTCAAGGCATCTAGGCAAGCTAAAATCGTTCCGGAAACGGCTAATTGATGCGCCCTAGAAACTTCGCCGGTCAACGAGAGTTCCATCAACGTCTCATCTTGAAGGCTCATCCGGCCTGATATGACTTTATCCACCCACGCGCCTGTATGGGCCAAAAGCAAATCTTCGCGAGAGGGCATGCCCGGTTCAAGAAACGGCAACGCTCCGCCAAGCTTTTCAGCGGTCAAAGCGAATTTCTTCGTTGGGAAAACATGCCCGCCCAAATCCACCACATAACGGGAAGAATAGACAAAGCGCATGCTAAGGAAGGGGGGAAACGGCGCTTTTAATGCGGATTAGGACCAGCAGCAATCCCAGACCCAAACAAAGCGACCCAAACCAGTCTCCCCAACGGGTGTAAAATGAGCGGCGTGGAAATGGGTCGGAAAGAGGAAGCGAAACCTCAAGTCGCCCGCGAAAATTAAGCGGCAAGCGCCTGACGATGCGCCCCCAAGGGTCGATCTCGGCGGAAATTCCCGTGTTTGCCGCCCGAAGAATATAGAGGCGGTTTTCAACGGCGCGGAAACGGTTGATATAAAAATGCTGATACGGGCCCCAAGTTTCTTTGTACCATCCGTCGTTGGTGATATTGACGAGGGCGCGCGCGCCCTTTAAGGCGTCGCTGCGAGATAAAGAGGGGAAAACCGCCTCATAACAAATCGTGCATCCGATTTTCCCGAAATCAGTCTTGAGGAAATTAGGCGCGGAGGGCCCCGGAGTCATATTGCCCAACTGATCTAGATATCCGACGAATTCCCGCAAGAAATCCCAGGGAACATATTCTCCGAAAGGAACCAACTCTTTCTTGGCGTAAAAACCTTGGGTTTCACCTTTGGAATTGAGGTAGTAAGCGGCATTGTAGAGATGGGTGGAATTTTGAACGACCGCGCCCACGACTTGATAACTTTTCCACCGAAGACTGAACGGGGAAGCCTCTGGAATTGTCTTTTCATTGCCTAGGATCCTAGGTAAAGCCGCTTCCGGCCACAGAATTAACCGTGGATTTTTTTTCCAAGGCCCTGATAGAAGCCCTTCCAGATTGGACATAATCTCCGAAGCGGAGTTAAGTCTCCATTTTTGATACTCATCGACATTGGGCTGCAAAATGGCGACCGAAACCGCAGGCGTTAGATGGTTCGGCTGAGAAAGGCTTGAGATTCCGTATCCCCAAATTCCCAAAATGGACGCAACTCCGACAACAATCCATGTTAAAGCCCATCGTCTCTTTGATTTTTCGCAATATAAGAAGTAGGCGAGAGCGGCGTTAAAAAAAAGAACAAAAAAGCCCAGCCCCAGGGGTCCCAAAATAGAATCAATTTGAATGAGAGAAAGGTAGCGGTATTGCGTGTAGCTTAAAATATCCATGCAGAGTCTCGGCGTTTTAAGCCATAAGACTTCCGAAGCCGACCAGAAAACAGCCCAAATCCAAGGAATTAAAATGTCCATTGGCTTGAACGCAGCCCAAGAAGTCAACGCCGAAACAAAACCCCAATTAATTCCTAAAAATGCCGCAAGAAGAACCCAGGCCATAATCGCGATAAAAATATTAATCCCCGCAAAGCGGCAGGTTTGGTAAATCCAGAAAAGAGAAACGGCATGAAAAGAAAAGCCTGCGGCCCAACCGAGCCCAAAAGATTTTTTAATGGAGGAATCCGTCCGAGAGACAAAGCAAAGCGGAATTAAAGAAATCCAACCCAGAAAGCACAGTCCCGGACTAGGCAGACAGAGCGCGGTCAGAATGCCGCTTGAAAGGGCGAGCAACAACTCTTTTTTTAAGCGCCGTGGCACTTTTTATATTTTTTCCCGGACCCGCAATAGCAAGGATCATTACGGCCTATCTTTGCGACTTCGGGGAGGGAATCGCCCGATTCTTGTTCAAGAGCGTTTCTGGGCGAAGCACGTCCGTTTTTTGATCCCTTAGCGGAAACGCCTTCCTGGTGATTCATCGTCATTTGAACGGCGGGGGGAGGCGGAGGAATTTTTGGAGCTTCCACTTTAAAGAGGTATTCGATGACTTGTTCTCGGATTTTAGCCAGCATGGCTTCAAAAAGAACGAAAGATTCCCTTTGATATTCAATTTTGGGATCTTTTTGTCCATAGGCGCGGAGGCCGATGGATTTTTTGAGATGATCAAGGTCATAGAGGTGACCTTTCCAAGACCGATCGATCATTTGAAGCAAAATCATACGCTCGATTTCTCTAAAATCAAATCCCTCGAATTCCTTTTCCCTTCCAAGATAAAGCGCCTTGACGGCTTTAAGCGTATCATCTAAAAGAGCGGCTTTGTCGTATTTGAGAATCTCGTCATGACCTACATTCCAATTCACTCCAAAAACCCGCTCAAGATAGGCCTTAAAGGTGGGGATATCCCAAGTTTCGGCATGGGAGTCTCCGGGAGCAATTTCCTCAATTTTATCCCGCAAGTCCTCTTCCATCATCAAATGGATTTGAGGAGTGATCGTTTCATTATCCAAAACGTCGTTTCGCAGGCGGTAAATGACTTCCCGCTGTTTATTCATGACGTTGTCGTAATCTAAGAGCTGTTTGCGAACGTCAAAATGGTGCGTTTCAACGCGTCTCTGCGCGCCTTCAATTTGACGAGAGACTAGGCGCGATTCAATCACCTCGCCTTCTTTCATCCCCAATTTTTCCATGATCATGGAAAGACGATCGGAACCAAAAAGCCGCATCAGTTCATCATCCAAAGCCAAATAGAAGCGGGAAGAACCGGGATCTCCCTGCCGTCCGCAGCGTCCGCGAAGTTGATTGTCGATTCTTCGCGCCTCGTGTCTCTCGGTTCCTAAAACGTGAAGCCCGCCGAGATTTTTGACGAGTTCATACTCTTCTTTATCCTGAGGATTTCCCCCCAGCAAAATATCCGTTCCGCGGCCCGCCATGTTGGTCGCAATCGTCACCGCGCCTTTTCTTCCGGCTTGAGCGATAATATTGGCTTCTTGCTCGTGATACTTAGCGTTTAAAACCTGATGAGGAATGCCTTCGGACCTAAGCATCGTTGATAATCTTTCGGATTTTTCAATTGAGCGCGTGCCGACTAAAACGGGGCGCCCCGTTTTCCAAAAATCTTTTATCTCATCTGCAATCGCGCGGTATTTTTCCCTTTCGGTCCGATAAATCAAATCTGGAAAGTCCTGCCGGATCATTTGCTGGTGAGTCGGTATTTCATAAACGGGGACGCCGTAGATTTCCAGGAACTCGTCTTCTTCCGTCATCGCCGTTCCGGTCATGCCGGCCATTTTCTTATAAATCTTGAAGAAATTTTGAAACGTAATCGTCGCCAAGGTTTGATTTTCCTCTTTCGGAGGCAAATGTTCCTTGGTCTCGACCGCCTGATGAAGCCCATCGGACCAGCGGCGGCCCGGCATCAAGCGACCCGTAAATTCATCAACAATCACAACTTCGCTGTCTTTAACGACGTAGTCGACATCCCGTGAGTAAAGATGGTGAGCCCTCAGCGCTTGGGTAATGTGGTGAACCCATTCCCCTTCCAAATCATCATAGAGATTCGGAATGCCCAACAGTTTTTCGCATTTTTGTATGCCGTCCTCGGTCAAAACAGCGGTATGATTTTTCTCATCAACGATAGCGTCGTAACCCTTGCTTAAATCTTCTCCGGTATATTTAGCCTGGATTTCTTCTTCCTCGGTAATTTTTCGAACCTTAAGCGCTGGAATAATGCGGTTGATGATGGCGTATCGGTCTGTTGACTTCTCGGCGGCGCCGGAGATAATCAAAGGCGTTCGCGCCTCATCAATGAGAATCGAGTCGACTTCATCGATAATTGAAAAATGAAGGGGGCGAAGAACGCGGTCTTCTTTTCTAACAACCATGTTATCGCGCAGATAATCGAAGCCGATCTCGTTATTGGTGACATAGGTCACGTCAGAGGCATACGCCGCACGACGTTCCTCATTGGGCATATCATGCTGAACATATCCCACCGTCAGCCCTAAAAAACGGAAAACTTTTCCCATCCATTCGCAGTCACGCTTGGCCAGATAATCGTTGACTGTGACGATATGCGTCCCTAGGCCAAGCAAGCAATTAAGGTATGCGGGAGCCGTCGCGACCAAGGTTTTTCCTTCGCCCGTTCTCATTTCGGCTATAGCCCCATTATGCAAAACGATGCCGCCTAGAATTTGAACGTCAAAATGGCGAAGCCCGATCGAGCGAAGAGAGGCTTCTCGGGTCAGCGCGAAAGCCTCAGGAATAAACCCATCCAAAACTTCCCGCCAAACGTCTTTGATAATCTTCTCTTTCGATTCCTCGTCTTCCGGCAAATGCTGCGGCATTTTCCCTTCCACCGCAAGTCGGACTTTCTCTTTGAGTTCGGCCGTTTTTTGGGGGAATGCCTCATCCGAAAGAGTCTGAACCTCTTTTTCCAGCGCATTAACCGCATCAAGCAAAGGCCGATACTTTTTAAGCGTTCGCTCGCTGGGAGTTCCGATTAGGGAATAAATTAAACTTTGAATCATGGAAGATAGAGATAGTTTAACAAAAAAAGAAACCCGGGCGGACCGGCTGTCCACCCGGGTTTGCCTGACTTAGAAGTAATAGCGAAGTCCCATCGTAAAGTTCATCACGCTTCCGAGAAAGCCAAAGCTCGTGTTGCTCGCAGCCCCGCCACCCGGAGAATAAGAGGCGAAAGAAACCGGCTCCCACTCAGTGTAAATGCTGAGATTAGAAATCTCTTGGACGGCATGTTCTAATCCCACGCCTCCTTGAAAATTAATCAAGGATGTGCCTGCCCCTGATCCCGTGGTAAAGAAGGGCATCAGTTCCACATCCGCGTAGAAAATATTATGCTTGGACTCTTTGATCGCAAACATGCCTTCCGCGCGAAAGGAGATGAGCGATTCGCTCTTGGGACTGGTCTGAAGCATGCCGAACCCATAACCGCCGTCAAATCCAAACCGGCGATTCACCCAATAACGGCCATCCAAAGTACCCATCTGAATTGATTCCCCGCTCTCGGTACTAAGCGGCACCAAGGTCGAGTCCCAGCTTGGGCCCACCCCGAGTTTCCCAACATTGACATAGGTATTGTCTTCAGAACCCGAACTTTGAGTTTCAGCAGAAGACTGCTGTTCGGCCTGCGCTTTGTGTTTGGACTTCTTATGCCTGGCCGCATGAGCCTTAGGCGCGCTTAAAAAAAAGCAGAACGTGCCCAGCGCCACGGCAACAAACCAACTATTGCGTTGTTTCATTTTATCTCCTTTGGATGGATTTAACTTCCCCAAGATTCTATTATCAATGTCCCGACTTTGTCAATGGGAAAGAACAGCATCTTCTTTTCCCTTATTTCTTCGCAAAGCTTTCTTGAACAATTCTTTATTGCGCAGATGCTCTTCATTGGTTGAGGCAAAACGGTGTCCGCCTTCCCCGTCCGATACAAAATAAAGAACGTTTGTTTTTGCGGGATGAAGAGCCGCCAAAAAAGAATGAAGTCCAAAACTGCATATTGGGCCGGGCGGAAGCCCGTAATAGACATAAGTATTATACGGAGAATCCACTTTCAAATCTCTCCTCGTCAACTCCTTTTTCCATCGTCCGAGCGCGTATTGAACGGTCGGGTCGGCCTCAAGCTTCATGCGCAATTTTAAGCGATTGATATAAACCGCCGCAATCATCGGTCTTTCTTTATCTAATACGGCTTCCCTTTGGATAATGGAAGCCAAAATCATGGCTTGACGAAAATTTAAATAGGGTTTCGGAGTTGTTTTTTGATAGGCCGCTCCTATCACGCGAAAAAACTCGTCTTCCATTTTCTGCGCAATCTTAACTGGAGGAGTGTTGGGATCGAAATAGTAAACGGAGGGAAACAAATAACCTTCCAAATTTCTCGTGGCCACATAATTTTCAAAATCAATCGCGGGAGAAATGCCTAAAGCTTCCAGTCTTTCGGCGATCTGACGGGCGGAAAACCCCTCGGGAATAACGACCTTGATGCCTCGCGTCGAGCCTTCGTCTAAAATTCTCAAAAGTGAGAAAAGCCACATATGTCTTTCCAGCTGATAGACGCCGGCTTCAAGATGGCGGTCCACTCCGGTCAGCTTCGCCGTTGCGCGAAAGACCAATTTCGAGGTAATGATGCCTTTGTCTTTAAGGATCGTCGCTGCCTGAGCGGCGGAAACCCCTTCCGGGAGATTCACCAGCTCTTCCTCCTTTGGTTTAAGAGAAAAAAGAAAGATGAGTGAAAGAAAAACTAAGGCCGCGCCAAAACCGATCAGAAGCCTTCTATGCCTTTTCCACTTAATCATAAAGATGGCATTGTCCCTGCCTTAATATTATGAGGAAAGGGGCTATTCACCGCATTTCTTAATAAGTCCCAAAAACAGGAGATTCTCCAAAAGAATCTTTAAGGGCGGAGACGATTTCTCCCACGGTCGCATAAGATTCAACCGCCTCCATGATGGGGGGAAGAATGTTCGCCGTTCCAAGAGCCGCGTCTCTAACACGGGCAAGAGTCCTTTGAACGGCTTCATTGTCCCGTGACTTGCGCATCTGTTTCAAAGACCGAACCTGGCGAGCTTCAACGGAGTTTTTAATCTCCAAAATCTTCGGCCTCTGGGAATCCGAAGCAAAAACATTGACGCCGACAATTTTTCTTCTTTTTTCCGAGAGATCAACTTCAAATCGATAAGCGGTTTCGGCGATTTCCCGGTGGAAAAATCCTTTTTCAATAGCGGGGACCACTCCGCCCAAATCCTTAATTTTTCGCATTAAAGCGGAGGATCGGGAGAAAATCTCTTCCGTCAAGGATTCCAAGTAATAAGATCCGCCGAACGGGTCAGGAGTATCGGTGACCCCGCTTTCAAAGGCCAGAATCTGCTGAGTCCTCAACGCCGTGCGCACCGCCTGATCGGTCGGCAAGGACAAAGCCTCATCATAGGAGTTGGTATGCAAGCTCTGCGTTCCGCCCAAAACCGCGGCCAAAGCCTGGTAAGCGACGCGAACGACATTGGTCAAAGGTTGCTGCGCCGTCAAGCTCACGCCGGCGGTCTGGCAATGCATCGGCAGCATCCAGGAAATTTCCTTTTGCGCTCCAAATTCCTCCTTCATCATCGTCGCCCAAATTCTACGCGCCGCCCGCAGCTTTCCGATTTCCTCGAAGAAATAATTATGAACATCGAAGAAAAATGAAAGATGCGAGGCGAACTCATCCACATTAAGCCCTCTTTTAATCAAGCGCTCAACGTATTCTCGCCCATCGGCTAAGGTAAAAGCCAATTCTTGCACCGCGTCGGCGCCGGCCTCTCTAATATGATAACCGGAAATGGAAATAGGATAAAAGCGTGGAGCTTCCCGCACGCAGAATTCAATCGTATCTAAGACAATCCGCAAGGACGCTTCCGGGGGGAATAGGTATTCGTTTTGAGCGATGTATTCTTTGAGAATATCGGTCTGGCAAGTTCCGCGAACGCGTTTAAACGGAACGCCTTGTTTCTTGGCGACCGCCAAATACATACAGAGAAGAATCGGCGCCGGCAAATTGATCGTCATCGAAGTTGAAACCTTGGCGATGTCGATGCCGGAAAACAAGGCCTCCATATCAGCCAGACTATCCACCGCCACGCCTTCACGCCCAACCTCTCCCAGAGAACGGGGATCATCGGAATCAAGCCCCATTAAAGTGGGCAGATCAAAAGCGGTGGAAAGGCCGGTCTCTCCATGAGTCAACAAATATTTGAAGCGCTCGTTGGTGTCTTTTGCGGTCTTATGCCCGGCAAACTGCCGCATCGTCCAATGCGCAGTCCGATATCCTCCGCTCTTAAGTCCCCGCGTAAAGGGATATCGCCCGGGACGCCCAATAGCGGTCTCAAAATTGATAGCAGAGAGGTCTTCCAGCCCGTAGCTTAAACGGGCCGGAATCCCCGACAAGGTAGAAGGAGTGAAGGCGGCTTTTTCCTTTGATTTTTCCAAAACAGGCATAACCCTTGTTTACTGAGCTATTTTCCCTAATTTTCTCATTTGCCCCATAAGGCTTTTGCGGACTTCTTGGCGATTGGGACCTGGTTGCCTGAAAACATTTTTATGTTTCTTCTTCCACTTCAAATGAAGCGCCGCTAATGATTTGCGAAGTCCCGCCATCTGTTTTCTGTATTTCAAGAAATAATGGAGAGGGCGCGGATGAGGCAATTTCCCATTTTCCGATCTTACCGCCAGCTCTTGATGCGGTTTTAAGAACTGATCCCCGGAATGATTTTTTACTTCGACTTTGCCCTCGTTAAAAACGCCGATTTTTGCGCCCGAGGTCTTGGAGAACCCGACGCCAAATTCCGTCCCGCGAATGGCAGCCACCGCCATCGGGGTCTGGACCTCAAGATTTTGACCCGATAAAAGATGGTCAAATTTCGCGATAAGGTTTCCCAAGCCTAGAAAAATGGAGGTTTGACCCTGGCCTAACGCTTTAACGGTAAAACTGGAATTGGGCGTTAAAGTCACAACGCCGCTTCCGTTAAAAGCGATTTGGGCTTGACCGTCCGCGTTGGTTACGATCCGATCTCCGGACTTAAGGGGAAGCCCGGAAACCGCGACATAGCCTTGATTGGGGGAACTCGCGGGATAGAAATTTACGCTTCCTTTAAGAAAAGTAATTCTCGCATCCCATGAGTTTTTCTCACCCTGAGCCCTCACTCTCACTGAGAGAAAAGAAAGACCCATCGTTGCGACAACAAGCAAACGAGCTATTTTATTCATTTGATCTCCTCTTTTTCCGAAATAATTTCAACTGACAAAAAATGACGCTTTCCCGCCTGTAATGTAAATTTTTGCGGCAAGGAAGTGGGGCGATCTTCCATGACTTTAACTCCGTCTATTTTAACGGCCCCTTGATCTAAAAGCCTTCTCGCCTCGTTTTTTGATTTAGCCGCCCCTGATTTTAAAATCATCTCGATAAGGCTGACCGAAGGA
>JAJZCM010000004.1 GCA_021846045.1 bacterium
ACAATATCGATATTGATGTTGAGCTCATCTGCCCGATCGCTCTTGAGAAGGGACTTAGATTCGCGGTTCGCGAAGGCGGTCACACCGTCGGAGCCGGAGTCGTCGGCGATATTATCGCTTGAAAAAAAATTAAGAATAAGGTAAAATAACATGGTTGAGCTAAGCAGTCCGCAGCAAAAAATTCGGATACGGCTTCGTTCGTATGACTATCGCATCCTAGATGCGAGTGTAGGGAAGATTGTTGAAACCGCCCAGCGCACTGGCGCTGTGGTGCGGGGTCCGGTACTCCTTCCGACGCGGATTAAAAAATATACGCTGTTGCGCTCTCCTCACGTGGATAAGAAATCCCGTGAGCAGTTCGAGATGCGTATTCATAAGCGTCTTATTGAGCTTGACAGCACTACGGCAAAGACCGTAGATGAATTGATGAAGTTAGATTTACCGGCTGGAGTTGACGTCGAAATAAAACTCTAGTCCCTTTTTTCGTGATCTTAAGGGTGGGATAATGCCATCCTAAGAATCATGAGGAAAAAGTATAGTCCCTTTCCTTAATAATTTTAAGGTCGGGACAATGCCGCCCCTAAGAATTACGAGGGAAAGGCATAGTCTGGGAAATTTTTTTAATATTCGAGGGTCACGTGAGCGAAGAAACAGCGAAGATAGAAAATACGGAAGCTAAAGCGGGCGCCGTTAAAAAAGCGCCGGCGTCCTTGCGCGTTATTTTTGGACACAAGGTCGGGATGACGCAGGTTTTTCGCCAGAGAAACGGACGTCTCTGTGATGTAACGGTGGTTCAGGCGGGCCCTTGCGATATTATCGGCGTTAAAAGTTCGAGCGGCCCGGACGGTTATAATGCCGTTCAGTTGTCTTATGGAAAGCGTAAGGAAAAAAACCTTTCCAAGTCTCTTCTGGGGCAATTTAAAAAGGCTTCTATTTCTCCGGCGCGCTGGGTTCGTGAAGTTCGCGTGGACAGCGTTTCCGGTTTGGAGAGGGGACAGCAGGTTCATGTCGCGGACATTTTTAAGCCCGGTGATTATGTCGATGTCCAGGCCGTTAATAAAGGTAAAGGTTTTGCGGGCGCGATGAAGCGTCACGGCTTTAGCGGGCTTCCCGCTTCTCATGGGGCTTCCGATAAACAGCGTTCTCCCGGTTCCTTGGCCTCTCGCCGTTCCTTGGGCCGCGTTTTGCCGGGACAAAGGATGGCTGGACGCATGGGCGGGGAAATGTGCACGGTTCAGAAAATCGAAGTGATTCAGGTTGATTCGGATGAAAATTTGGTTTATTTGCAGGGCTCCGTGCCGGGGCCTCGTGGCGGATTGGTCAGGGTTTTTGAGACGGTAAAATCCAGGAAGTCTTGGGTTGAACCCGCGAAGTCTGCCGTTAAGAAAGACAAGATGGGCAACATCATTACGGCCAAAAAGCCGACGGCGGCTAAAAAATAGGGTTTGGTGAAATTAGATATGGCGCAGTCAAAACAAAAAGAGACGAAAATGCAAGCTCCTCTTCTAAACATGAAAGGGGAATCAGTGGGCCAGGTTGATCTTCAAGATACTCTTGTCGAGATCAAGCCCTCTAAGGAATTTCTTCACGAGTATGTGACCGTCTATTTGGCGAATCAACGGGAACGCTCGGCGAGCGTAAAAACTCGCTCCGAGGTTTCCGGCGGCGGTAAAAAACCTTGGAAACAAAAGCATACCGGACGCGCACGCGCGGGTTCTAACCGGTCTCCTTTGTGGCGGCATGGTGGAGTTATTCATGGTCCGAAGTCAGGGCGGATTCATCTGGAATTTCCCAGACAGAAAGCCCGCAAGGCTCTGGCGCATGCCTTGGCGGCCAAATATCAGGAAGGAAAAATTACGTTTTTGGATTCCGTTCAGGTGGAAGATGCCCGCACCCGCGAAATAGTGTCTTTCTTGAAAAAACTGAATTGTTCTCCGCGGACTGTGTTGGTCATGGAAGAGAAAAGCCCCAAGGTTTCCCTCGCTTCCCGTAACATTAAGGAATTTGTCGTCACTCAACCCGAAAATTTAAACGCTTATCGGGTTCTTTCAGCCGAGCGCCTTCTTCTGACGAAAGCGGCGTGGCAAAAATTAAGCGTTGTGGGAAAGTAATTTATGGAAAATTTTTACGGAATTATCGAGCGGCCTATTCGCACCGAGCGTAGTACCATTCTCAAAGATAAATATAATGTTTATGTCTTTCGCGTGAATAAGTCAGCCACAAAACCCGAAATTAAAAAAGCGGTCGAGGGCCTTTTTCACGTGAATGTTGAGGATGTTCGCACGATGGTTTTCCCGGGCAAGGTTCGTCGCGTCACGAGAAGTGTCGGGCGAAAGTCGGATTGGAAAAAAGCCGTTGTGCGCGTTAAAGCGGGCCAGTCAATTAAAATCGGAGAGGAAAATTAGATGGGTCTTAAATCTTATAAACCGTATACCCCCTCTCGTCGCAATATGACGAGCCCGGATTTCGCGGAATTAACGACCGATACTCCGGAGAAAAGTTTATTAAAAAATCTTCGTAAAAAAGGCGGTCGAAATAATACTGGAATGATCATGGTCCGCCATCAGGGCGGCGGCCACCGCCGTTCCTATCGAATTATTGATTTTAAACGTGAGAAATTCGGCATTCCTGGGCGAGTCGTTTCCATCGAATATGATCCGAACCGAAGCGCACGGATTTCCTTAATCAATTATGTTGATGGAGAAAAACGCTACATCGTTCATCCCGTTGGTCTTAACGTCGGCGATACGATCATGAGCGGTCCCGCAGCTGAAATTAAGATCGGAAACGCCCTGCCATTGTCTGGTATTCCGGATGGAACTTTTATTCATAACATCGAGCTTCAGCCAGGCAGAGGCGCGCAGATGATTCGCTCCGCCGGTTCTCAAGCGCAGTTGATGGCGAAAGATTCCGGTTTTGCCCAGCTCAGAATGCCTTCGGGTGAAATTCGCAAGGTTCCTGATTCTTGCTTGGCGACGATCGGACAGGTTTCCAATGCCGATCATAATACCATCAGTTTGGGAAAGGCCGGACGCTCTAGGCATTTGGGGATTCGTCCTACGGTCAGAGGCGGTGCGATGAACGCGACCGATCACCCCATGGGCGGCGGCCGTGGAAAATCAAAAGGTGGGAACCATCCGAAATCTCCTTGGAATCAGTTGGCCAAGGGTTATAAGACGCGCAAGAAAAGCAAGATTTGGGGTTGGATGATTGTGGCGGATCGAAGGCGCGCCAAGCAGGCGACGGCGTAGTTCAATTTGACGAGGTTAAGAGAAAAATATGAGTCGATCGACTAAGAAAGGTCCGTATATAGACGCTAAATTACTTAAAAAAGTGCAGAAGATGAACGCTGTCGGGGATAAGAAGATGATTAAAACCTGGGCGCGGGCTTGTGCGATTCCGCCTGAATTTGTCGGGCATACTTTCGGCGTCCATAATGGGCGCAAATTTTTACCGGTCTACGTGACCGAACAAATGGTCGGCCACCGCTTGGGAGAATTTTCGTTTACGAGATTCTTCAGGTCCCATGGCGGTATGCATAAAGAAGCGACGGCTCTTACTTAATAACATGGAAGCTACAGCATACGGACGTTTTCAAAGATACGGGGCGCGGAAAGTCAACCAAGTCCTTGATGAGATTCGAGGGAAGGCAGTGCTTGAGGCGGAAGAAATTTTGCCGAGCATCCCGCGTATTTCCGGAAAAATGGTCGCGCATGTGGTGAAATCCGCCGCAGCCAATCTCGCAACCAAGGCGGCCAAGCAAGGCAAGCCCTTGGTTCCGGAGAAAGTTTATATTAAATCTTGTTGGGCGACTATCGGGCCCTTGGGTTCCATGAGACGCGTCAACCCAGGCCCGCAAGGACGCGCGATGACCTTGCACCGCAAGATTTGTCATGTCACGATTGTCGTTTCAGACTCCTATCAGGAGTCGGGAAAAGGGAAATAATATGGGAAATAAAACTCATCCTAACGCGATGCGTTTGGGCTACATCCATGATTGGGAATCGCGTTGGTTTTCCTTGAAAGAAATGCCCGCCTTGATCGGAGAAGATCACCGGATTCGTCTGTTGGTTAAGCAGACCTTTCGCCACGCGGCGGTCAGCGCGATCGCCATTGAGCGCGCGGGAACTTATTTGAGAGTTAATGTTCATACCGCGCGGCCTGGAATCGTCATCGGCAAAAAAGGCGCTGATATCGAGTCTGTCCGCAAACAAATTGAAGACATGACCGGCCGCAAAACTTTTATCAACGTGATCGAAATTAAAGAGCCGGAGTTAGATTCTCGCTTGGTTGCCGAGGCGATTGCCGCTCAGATCGAGAAACGCGCGGCCTATCGTCGCGTGATGAGACGCGCCATGGAGCGGACAATGCAGGCCGGAGCCTTGGGAATCAAGGTTATGGTTGGTGGACGCTTAAACGGCTCGGAAATTGCCCGTAGAGAATGGGCGCGCGAGGGACGAGTTCCTTTGCATGTTTTCTCGGCCGATATTGATTATGGCTCGGCCGAAGCGATGACGACCGCTGGTCTCATCGGAGTTAAAGTTTGGATTTTCCGCAAGCAGCTTTTCGTCAAAAGTCCAAAAGAGCTTCTTCTTTTGGCGAAGAAAGATCAAAACGTGACGGCAGTTGTGGCGCCGACTGGCATCCAGCCTGTCGCGGCTTCCGCTCCCAAAGAGGCGGCAACTGAGATTGTTAAAGGTTCTGCGGGGATCGAATAGGGGAATTTTATGTTGATGCCTAAACGCGTTAAATACAGAAAGCCGCACAGCCATCCCCGCATTAAGGGCTTGGCCAAGCGCGGCACCGAGATTTCTTTCGGAGAATTTGGGCTTAAGGCTTTGGAACCGAAATGGGTGACGGCGCGCCAGATTGAATCAGCTCGCGTCGCCATCGGTCGCTACCTTAAAAAAGGCGGTAAGCTTTGGGTCCGCGTTTTCCCGGACAAAGCAGTGACGAAACATCCGGCCGAGACCCGCATGGGAAAAGGAAAAGGCGCCCCTGATCATTGGGTTTGCGTGGTTAAGCCGGGACGAGTTCTTTTTGAGTTGGAAGGAATTCCTCAAGAAGAGGCGGAAAAGGCGTTTGGTTCCGCTTCATACAAGCTTCCGATCAAGACCAAGGTAGTTGTTCGAGAGCACGTCTAATCTAAAGGTTTTAAAATGAAGACAAAAGAACGAGAAGCGAAGAAAAGTTTGACCGTGGCGGAGTTGGAGCAGGAGCTTCGGCAAACGAAAGAAAAGTTGGCAAATCTTTCTTGGAAACATTCTTTAAGTCCGTTGGATAATCCGATGGAATTGAGAAATTTGAGGCGCTATATCGCCCAGATTAATACTTGGATTTCCAATAAGAAGGTGGGTACTCATGGCGCTTGAATCATCCGTTGAAAATTCCAGATCGGCGAGGAAAGTTTTTGAAGGCTTTGTGGTTTCCGACAAAATGACCAAGACGCGGGTTGTTTCGGTCCAACGTTTGTCCAAACACAGAGTTTATGAAAAGGTCATGAAAAAAAATTCTCGCTTTGTCGTTCATGATGAAGAAGGGGCTTCGAAATTGGGAGATTTAGTCGAAGTGATGAGTTGCCGTCCCATTTCTAAAACGAAGCGCTGGCGTTTGGTGCGAATCGTTAAAAAAGCTACCGCAGCCTATGTCGCAACCAATAAGAAAGAAGCTCAAGTAGGAGGCATTGCGGGATGATTCAGTTGCGCTCTATTTTGAATGTCGCCGATAATTCCGGCGCGAAGAAGTTGCAGTGTTTTCATGTGATGGGCGGATCCTACCGCCGTTATGCCGGGGTCGGAGATATTATCGTCTGTAGCGTCAGAGACGCTATTCCGCACGGCGCGATTAAAAAAGGGGAAGTCGTCAAGGCGGTCGTGGTAAGAGTTGTCAGAAATTCACGTCGTGCGGACGGTTCTTATGTCCGTTTTGATGAAAATGCCGCTTGCTTAATTGATGATAAAAACGAGCCCAAGGGAACGCGCGTTTTCGGCCCCGTGGCGCGGGAACTTCGCGATAAAGAGTTTTTGAAAATCATCTCTCTCGCTCCGGAGGTGATCTAAGATGCTTAAAATCCGAAAGAAAGACAAAGTGATGGTCATGTCGGGCAAGGATAAAGGAAAGATCGGCGAAATCGTCAAGGTTTTTCCCGATAAGATGAGGGTTTTGGTTTCTCAGGTCAATATCGTTTCTAAACATAAGAAGGGAACGCAGACCGACCCAGGTGGGATCCAGAAATATGAGGCTCCCATTTCTTATTCCAAGGTCATGCTGATGTGCCCAAAATGCGAGAAGCCGTCCCGCGTGGGGCTTGAGCGTCTTCCGAGCGGCGACAACGTCCGGATTTGTCGTCGTTGCGAACAACAGATTGAATAACCGAGAAATAGAACATGGCTACGATAGAAAAAAATAAAACCGAAAAACCTGGGCAGGCGCGTGCGCCTAAACAAGCCCATGGCGGAAAGCCGGCCGCTGTTGTTTCTTCCATCGTCGTTTCCGATGGGAAAGAAACTCCGCACCCTAAACCGCGCTTGAAAAAATATTACGAAGAAGAGTTGCTTCAGGGGCTCATGGAAAAGTGGAATCTTAAAAATCCATTTCAAGTTCCCCGGTTGGTCAAGATTGTCATCAATATGGGCGTGTCTCGCGCGCGGGAAAATGTTCAGGCTCTTGACTCCGCTCGTGAGGAGTTGGCTCTGATGGTCGGGCAATGGCCGCAGGTGAGAAAATCAAAAAAATCCATCTCTAACTTTAAATTGAGAGAAGGAATGCCTATAGGCTTGCGCGTGACGTTGAGAGGCGATCGGATGTGGGAGTTCTTGGACCGGATGATCACTATCGCCATTCCTCGTATCCGTGACTTCCGCGGACTAGAACTCAAAGGATTTGACAGGCGGGGAAATTACAATCTCGGCCTCAGAGACCAGACGATATTTCCTGAAATCAACATGGAAAAATCGGTAGGCCAGCAGGGAATGAATATTTCAATCGTTACCTCCGCGGGGCGTGATGACCGCAGTTTGGAATTTTTGACCGCCCTAGGCTTTCCGTTTAAGAAGCCGCAAAATTCCGCCCAAGGAAAGGCCGGGGTTTTGGTCGCGGCTGGAAAGGAGAAATAGAAGATGGCTACAACAGCCTGGGTCGCCAAATTAAGAAAACCTCAAAAATTTTCTACGCGTTATAGAAATCGTTGTCAGATTTGCGGACGCCCAAGGGCGTATTACCGCGATTTCGGCTTATGTCGAATTTGTTTAAGAAATATGGCTCACCGGGGGCTAATCCCGGGAGTTAAAAAATCTTCATGGTAGGATAAAATGGACCCTATTGCTAATCTATTGACTGGAATTCGCAACGCTAACTCCCGGATGAAAGACCGGGTCGATGTTCCTTATTCTAAAATCAAGTTTGAAATCGTCAAACTGCTGAAAGACGAGGGCTTCATCGCGAATTATAAATCTTTGTATCCCGCCGGGGTTAAATACGGAATTCTGCGGGTTTTTTTGAAATATTCTCCGACGAAGGAAGCCGCTATTAGAGGGCTTAAGCGTGTTTCTAAGCCGGGCTTGCGGGTCTACCGCTCTTATCGTCAGTTGCCGATGAAAAACCCTCATGGGATGTCAATCAGCATTTTGTCTACCCCTCAAGGCTTCTTGACCGAAAGGCAGGCGATTGAGAAAAAAATCGGCGGAGAAGTTCTCTGCCAGGTTTGGTAAAATATCATGAGTAGAATTGGAAAGCAACCGGTTGTTATCCCCTCGGGCGTTCAGGTTTCCATCGCCAATGGCCAGATTAACGTCAGAGGCCCCAAGGGTGAATTAAAAGAGCCTCTCCATTCTTTTGTCAGCGCCGAGGTTAAGGATGGTCAAGTCGTTTTAAGCGCGGACTTGTCGAAGCAGAAAGAAGTTTCCGCCATCTATGGCTTGTCTCGCGCCCGGGTTCAAAACATGGTCCTGGGGGTTTCAAACGGCTTCAGCAAAGTTTTGGACATTGTGGGGTTGGGATTCCGTGCGGAAGTGGCGGGGCAAAAACTGACGCTGGCGATCGGAAAATCGCACCCTGTTATTTTTGAGGCTCCCAAAGGAGTGACGTTGGGCGTTGATCCTAAAAAAACCCAGATTACGGTCAGTGGAATCAGCAAAGAACTCGTTGGAGAGATTGCCGCTAAGATTCGCGGTTTAAGAGAGCCCGAGCCCTATAAAGGGACCGGAATTCGCTATCAAGGCGAACATATTCGCAGAAAGGCCGGAAAGACGGCGGCTGGAGCTGGCGCTGCCGGCGGGGCCAAGAAGTAGGAGATAGGAATGAAGGATAAAAAAGTTCGTTTTGAATTCAGAAAAGAAAGAACGCGCAGAGCCTTGGCCCAATTCTCTTCGGACCGGCCGAGACTTAGCGTTCACCGGAGTTTGCGCCATATTTATGCTCAGGTGATCGACGATTCTAAGGGAGTGACCGTCGCATCGGTCTCTTCTTTATCCAAGGAGATTCACCAGAAATTTCCGAAATCTGCGAAAAATAAGGAAGCGGCCCAGGCCGTGGGAATGTTAATCGCCAAAAAAACCGTAGAAGCGGGAGTTAAAAAAGTCGCTTTTGACCGAGGCGGTCACGTCTATCATGGACGTTTGAAAGCCTTGGCCGATTCCGCTCGCGCCAACGGGCTTGAATTTTAGAGAGGATTGAATGACTGAAACCGCATCCGTTCCAGAGAAACAAGAGAAAAAATCCACGGCTCCCGGAGAACATTCTGGTCCCGCTACCCGCGGCCCTCGGGGTCCGCGCGTGAACGCGCCAAGACTTCCCGGTGAGTTAGTGGAGAATGTTGTAGCGATCAATCGCGTCGCCAAAGTGGTCAAGGGTGGAAAAAGATTTTCTTTTAGCGCCTTGGTGATTGTTGGAGATGGAGAAGGCACGGTGGGTTTCGGCCTTGGTAAAGCAAAAGATGTTCAGTCTTCGATTCAAAAAGGGCAGATGCAAGCGAAAAAAGAAGTCTTTAAATTTCCCTTGGTCAACGGCACTATTCCTCATGAGGTCATTGCTAAGTTCGGTTCGGGTAAAGTTTGGATGAAACCCGCCGCCCCTGGCACCGGCGTTATCGCGGGTGGAGCAGTTCGCTCGGTTTTGGAAGCGGCTGGGGTTAAAAACATTCTAACCAAGAGTTTGGGATCTTCGAATCCTTTTAATGTAATTGAAGCAACGTTGCAGTGTTTGCGTCTTTTGAGAACCAGGGAAGCGGTTTTAAAGTTGCGTGGGAGGGAAAAATGAATTTAACTTCGTTGTCGCCGCGCGCAGGATCCCGGCGCAAAAGGACCCGCATAGGTCTGGGCGAAGGTTCCGGACACGGCCAGACAGCTACAAAGGGCCAAAAAGGGCAGCGTTCCCGGTCTGGAGATGGAAAAATGTCCGGCTTCGAGGGAGGGCAGACGCCGCTACTTAGGCGCGTGCCGAAATACGGTTTCAGCAATGCAGCTTTTACCAAACGCTATCAAATTGTCTCTTTAACCGACATTGAGCGCGTTTTTAAAAATCAAAAAGAGGTTACGTTAGAATCTCTAAAAATGCACGGCCTTACCTCTTCTAAGCTTCCCGTTAAAATTTTGGGCGGTAAAGTGGGAATTAAAAACCCTTATAAAATTTCGGTCCACGCGTTTTCCGCCTCTTCTCGCGAGCAAATAGAGAAAGCGGGTGGGACTGCTGTGGTCATCGGGTAATGGCTCAAAGTCTCACCGAACTCGTCGAATCTCCGGATTTAAGGCGAAAGCTCCTCTACACTCTCGGGGCGCTCGCCGTTTACCGTGTTGGCGCGGCTATTCCGATTCCCGGAATCAACGCGGACGCGCTCAAATCTATTTTTAATTCCCAACGCGGCGGACTTTTGGGATTCATTAATATTTTTTCCGGCGGAGCCTTAAGGCGTTTTTCGATTTTTTCGATGGGGGTTATGCCCTACATCAACGCTTCCATCATCATGAGCCTTTTACAGGGCGCTCATGTTTTGCCGCATTTGGATCGCCTTTACAAAGAAGGGGAACTGGGGCGTCGAAAACTTAATTCCTATACCCGTTATTTGACCTTGGTTTTGGCCGCTTTTCAATCTTTCGGCTTGACTCTGGCCATATCGAAGATGCCGACGCCAGGAAATATTCCTGTCATCTCAAATCCTTCGTGGGGGTTTTACATTTTGACCGTTCTTACTCTGACTTCCGGTTCAATTTTCGTTATGTGGTTGGGAGAGCAGGTGACCGAAATCGGAATTGGAAACGGAGTTTCCTTGATCATTTTTGCCGGTATCGTGGGACGAATCCCTAGCGCGATCATGAATATGATTCGCTTGGTTCAGGCGGAAGTGATGGGGCTTTTGCCGGCTTTGTTGATTCTTGCTTCTATCTTGGTTGTGACCGTTTTAGTCGTGTGGGTTGAAACCGCTCAAAGAAAAATTCCGGTTCAGTACGCCAAAAGAGTAGTAGGAAGAAAAATGTACGGCGGATCCCAGAGCTATTTGCCGCTTAAAGTTGACCAGTCGGGAGTTATCGCGGTCATCTTCGCCGTTTCCTTGCTGGCTGTTCCGATTACGGTGGCCAGTTTTGCCCCGCAATCGACCTGGGCTCAAAAAATGCTCCATTTCTGGGGAACGGGTAGCTGGATTTATCAACTGGTTTATGCCGCTTTGATTATTTTCTTCTGTTATTTTTATAACTCTGTTTCCTTTAATCCAACAGATTTGGCCGATAATATGAGAAAATCCGGCGGATTTATTCCCGGATACCGTCCTGGAGATTCAACCGCCAAATACATTGAATGGGTTTTGGAGAGAATTACCTTGGGGGGAGCGCTGTTTGTTGCGGCTATCGCCGTTCTTCCTGACTGGTTGCGCACGGGATTTAATGTTCCGTTTTATTTTGGCGGCACGGCGCTGTTGATCGTTGTCGGCGTTGCGTTGGACACGATGGGGCAATTGGAAGCGCAATTAATCATGCGGCACTATGAGGGTTTTTTAAAGAAAAGCCGCTTGAGGCAACGCTGGTTTAACGTGGGGAGCAGTTCATGATCGTCGTTTTACTAGGCGCCCCAGGATCGGGAAAAGGCACCCAAGCCAAATTTTTAAGCGCGAAATATGGGCTCGTGCACTTGGCTACGGGGGATATTTTTCGTAGCGAAATCGCAGAGAAAACCCCGCTGGGAATCAAGGCTCAGGCCTACGTAAAGACGGGAAAACTGGTCCCCGATGATTTAGTGACGGAAATGGTGGCCGCGCGGTTTAACTCTAATGAAGGGCGTTATTTATTAGATGGTTTTCCCAGAAATCTCGCTCAAGCCCAATCATTGTCTTCAATTCTTGTCCATGAAAATTTGTCGATTGATTTGGTCGTTTTGCTCAAGATCTCGCAGGAATTGGCCCTGGAGCGCATTATTTCTCGAAGGGTTTGCTCTCAATGTGGAGAAGTTTACAATATCCAGACCAAGCCTGCTTTAAATGGAAAATGTAGGACTTGCGGCGGGGATGTCGTTTTACGGGAAGATGATTTTGAAGCGACCGCTAGAAAACGACTGATGGTTTTTGAAGATATTACGCGCCCGATGATCGCCTATTATCAATCAGAGTCCGTTTTTAGAGAGGTCGATGCCAGCCGCAAGCCTGAAGATGTCAATGCGGCCTTGTCGATGCTTATTGATTCAATTTTCGCCAAATCATGAGTTCCACTGTGCTGACGCCAAAGTCCCCTCGGACAGTAGAGATGAAAACCGAAAAAGAAATTGCCATGATGCGCCGCGCCGGCGCGGTTGTTGCTGGAGCCTTGGCGATGTTGCGGAAAACTCTATCGGTTGGCATGAGCACCAAGGATATCGACGGGCTGGCGATGAGCTATCTGGAAAAAAATAACGCCAAACCCGCGTTTTTGGGATATCGGGACTTTCCCGCTTCAATTTGCGTTTCGATCAATTCTGAAGTGGTTCATGGTATTCCGTCGGCGAAAAGAAAAGTTTCAAATGGTGATATTGTGAGTCTTGATTTCGGCTGTATTGTGGACGGTTTTTACGCGGATGCGGCAGTGACTGTTCCCGTGGGGAAAGTTTCCGATGAGGCTTTAAAACTAATCCGCGTCACCGAGGAGTCTCTCGAGCGCGGAATCGCGTCAGCCTTAGCTGGAAATCGTCTTGGGGATATCGGCTTTGCCGTTCAATCTCATTGCGAACAAGCGGGTTTTTCTGTTGTGCGTGATTTTGTTGGGCATGGCATTGGACGCGCTCTTCATGAAGAGCCGCAGGTGCCTAATTATGGCAAGAAGGGAACGGGCCTTCGTTTGGTCTCCGGCATGGCGCTGGCAATTGAGCCGATGGTTAATGCCGGAGGGCCCGAAGTTCGGATTTTAGACGATGAATGGACGGCGGTAACCCGTGATGGGCGGTTGTCCGCGCATTTTGAACATACGGTAGCCATTACCGATAAAGGGCCGGAGATTTTAACTCGATGAGAAAAATTAATAGCGAAAAAGAAGAAAAGAAAGGCGACAAGATCGAAGTCGAAGGGAGTATCTTAGAAGCCCTTCCTAATGCGATGTTTCGGGTTGAAATTGCCCCGGGGAAAATCGTTTTGGCCCATATTTCAGGTCGGATGAGAATGCACTACATTAAAATTTTGCCCGGAGACCGCGTCAAACTTGAGCTGTCACCTTATGACTTGACCCGCGGGCGTATTGTTTTTAGGGAATAATGGAGAGGTGTTGAAATGAAAGTTAGAGCGAGCGTTAAACCGATTTGCCAGAAGTGCAAAGTCATTAAAAGGGGACGAGCTATTCGCGTGTTTTGCTCGAACCCTAAACATAAACAGAGACAAGGATAAGTAAAGGAGAACGATTATGGCGCGCGTTGCAGGTGTGGATTTGCCTAAAGGGAAGAGGGTGGATGTCGCTTTGCGGTATTTATATGGATTGGGGAAAACGACATCCAACCAACTTCTTCAAAAATTAAACGGAGCCGTTGACCCGGCGACCCGTGTGAAGGATTTGACGGAGAACCAAGTTGGTCTCATCAATAACTTATTGGTTAAGGAATACAAAGTTGAGGGAGAATTGCGGCGCGAAATTCAATCCAATGTTCAGCGCTTGCAGGAAATCGGCTCTTTCCGCGGACAGCGGCATCGCCGGAACCTTCCTCTTCGTGGACAGCGGACGCGGACCAATGCGCGTACCCGTCGCGGACGTCGGAGAACGGTGGGAGCGGGAAAGGCTGAAAAGCCTCAAGCGAAAGCCCCGGCGAAGGCTTAAGGTTTGGAGGCATTTATGACAGAAGAAAAATCCGGCGCCCAAGGCGCAAAACCGGCAATTCCGGCGAAGAAAAAAAATTGGAAACATTTGAGTTTCGCGAAAGTGTTTATTCAGTGTTCCTTTAACAATACGATTGTTTCCTTAACCGACGACAAAGGGGATGTCCTCGCTTGGGCTTCCGCAGGCGTCAATGGTTTTAAAGGAACAAAAAAGGGAACTCCTTTTGCCGCCGGCGTCACGGCCGGAAAGGTGGCTAAAAAAGCCTTGGAATTGGGAGTCAAGCAGATTGTCGTTTTTGTAAAAGGTCCTGGGCCCGGACGGGAAACCGCCGTGCGCGCTCTTGGAAACGCGGGGCTGACGATTCTTTCTTTGAAAGATGTTTCGCCGCTTCCGCATAATGGGTGCCGGCCGCCGAAGTCGAGGAGGGTGTAATTCATGGCTAATTATAGCGGACCCGTTTGCAAACTTTGCCGTCGGGAGCAAACCAAGCTTTTTCTTAAAGGCGACAAGTGCCATACGCGCTGCGTTTTAGATAAGCGTCCAACCAAGCCCGGAATGGCGGGCGTTCAACGGGGAAAAATGTCGGCTTATGCCGTGCGTTTGAGGGAAAAACAGAAGCTTCGCCGTTTTGTTTTGATGACGGAAAAGCCTTTTCGCCGATGGGTGGAGCAGGCTTCCAAAGCCGCCAACAGCGGAGCTGAATTATTGACCCTTTTGGAAATGCGGCTTGATAATGTGGTGAGAAGAATGGGAGTCGCTTCTTCTCTCAAAACCGCCCGGCAGATTGTTTCTCACGGGCATATCAAAGTCAACGGCCGCTGGCTCAATATTCCCTCTTATCGTTGCCGCGTGGGGGATGTCGTCGCCTTGGACCCAAAACTCAAGGAAAACGTGGGAGTCAAATTGAGCCTTGAAACCGCTCAGAGACTGAACAATCGCCCTAACTATATGGAGTTTGACGTGACCGCAATGTCGGCGAAAGTAACCCGTTTGCCGGAACGCAGCGAGGTTTCTCTGCCGGTTTCCGAGCAGCTGATTGTCGAATACTATTCAAGATAAAACTAGAGAGAGGATGCCATGGCCCATTACAAAGAATTGATCTTTCCGCAAAAATTGAGCGTAGATGAGCGGACGATGTCCGATAGTTACGCAAAATTCGTCGCAGAGCCTTATGAAAGAGGCTACGGACACACGGTTGGAAATGCGCTCAGACGCGTTCTTCTTTCCAGCCTTGAGGGAGCGGCCGTGACCGCCGTCCGCGTGGAAAAAGCTCCTCATGAGTACATGACGATTCCGGGAGTGCGGGAAGATGTGATGAATATTCTTCTCAATCTCAAGAAACTCAGGCTTAAAATGTTCTCTTCCGGACCTGAAATTCTTTATTTAGAAGCCAACAAAGAAGGCGCGGTTGTGGCGTCTCATATTCAGAAAAACGCCAACGTGGAGATCGTTAATGGGAATTTGGTCTTGGCTCATCTTGAGCCTGGCGCCAAATTATCGATGGAAATCGAAGTTTCACGCGGGCGCGGATATATCACTGCGGATGAACTTCGCAATCAGAATCACTGGCCGGCCGGGTTTGTTCCGCTGGATGCTTTATTCTCGCCTGTTTCCAAGGTCCATTATGATGTTGAAAATGCGCGCGTTGGCCAAGTCACCGATTATGATCGCCTGATTTTGGAAATTTGGACTGATTCGACACTGAACCCCGCGGAAGCGTTGATTCAGGCCTCCAAACTTCTGAGAGAATCTCTCAATATCTTTATCCCCGAGGAAGAGGGCGCTTCTGCCGCAGGGGCCTCCGAAGCGGGAAGCGTCGAAGGCGTCCCTGAGGCGAAACTCAAGGATATCTTGAACCAATCGGTCGACATGATTGAGTTGTCCTCCCGCGCGGCCAATTGCCTGAAAGTCGCCCATATTAAAACGGTGGGCGAATTAGTCTCAAAGCGGGACGAAGAGCTTCTCGCAGTTAAAAATTTCGGGCAGAAGTCGCTTGATGAAATTAAAGAACGGCTGAAAGATATGGGCCTATCTTTGGGAATGGATGTTCCCGAAGGGTCCGTTTCCTCCGCCTCTTAAAAAAGCCGGTTTTTGAGGAGACTTTATGGTAAAAAATATGGGAGCGCGAAAGTTGGGCGTCACCTCTTCCCATCGCCGCGCGATGTTGAGAAATATGGCGACAAGCTTGTTTATTCACGAGAAGGTGGAGACTACTTTGGCCAAGGCCAAGGAGTTGAGGCCTTTTGCCGAACGCATTATCACCGCCGCAAAAAAAGGCCAGCACTATATGGTTCGTCGCCAGGTTCAAGATAAAAAAGCTTATGAGAAACTTTTTGATACCTTGGCTCAGCGCTATACCTCTCGTCCTGGCGGCTACGTTCGCATCTTGAAGCTCGCGCAAAGACAAGGCGACGGAGCGCAACGCGGTTTAGTCGAGCTTTTATCGTAGAATATACCAATGCTTGATTTTTTCTTCCGCCTTTTCTCCAACGACATGGGCATTGACCTGGGCACTGCCAATACCTTGGTCTATGTTAAAGGCCAGGGAATTGTTTTAAGAGAGCCCTCCGTTGTCGCCATCGATCGGGAAAGTCGGCGTTTATTAGCCATCGGCGCCGAAGCAAAAAAAATGCTGGGGCGCACTCCGGCATCAATCATCGCGGTTCGTCCTCTCAAGAACGGAGTGATCGCCGATTTTGAAGCGACGCAAGAGATGATTAAGTATTTCATCCGCAAAGTGCATAATCGCCGTTCTCTTCTGCATCCGCGGGTCGTGATTGGAATTCCTTCGGGAATTACCGAAGTGGAAAGAAGAGCCGTTCAGGAATCGGCTCAACAGGCGGGAGCGCGAGATGTGCATCTGATCGAAGAGCCGATGGCCGCGGCTATTGGGGCGGATTTGCCGATTTCCGAGCCGAGAGGCAATTTTATCGTGGATATCGGCGGTGGAACGACGGAAGCGGCCGTGATTTCTTTGGGCGGTTTAGTTGTTTCCAAATCCCTGGATATCGCCGGAGACGAGATGGATGAGGCCATTGTCGCCCATTTCCGCAGAAAATATAATTTGTTGATTGGGGAATCGACGGCTGAGGAAGTGAAAATTCAGATCGGCTCGGTTTTCCCCTTAAAAGAAGAAAAGACGATGGAGGTTAAAGGAAGAGATCAGGCGACCGGGTTGCCTAAGACCGTTTTAATTACTTCTGAAGAGGTCAGGCAAGCCCTTTTAGATCCGGTTCAACTGATACTAGACGTCATTAAGAACACTTTAGAAGAAACGCCTGCGGAGTTGTCCGCCGATTTGGTTGATCGTGGCATTATGCTTGCAGGAGGGGGATCGCTTCTTCGCGGCCTCCCTGACTTGATTCGGCAGGAAACCGAGCTTCCAGTTCATCGCTCGGCCGATCCCCTGAGCTGCGTTGCTATCGGGACCGGTAAATTCCTGGAAGAACTTGACCGTATAATGGAACACCGCCACAGATTTGCCGTGACCCGCTCCTAGTTTGCGCTATTTGGAGTTGGAATTTCTGCCCGTCGGCGTTGTGTGTTCTTCCTAAAGAAGCGTTGTCTCTAACTAATTGAATATGCACCGCGAGTTGCGGCTAGCCAATCGACTGGCGATTTTCTTCGTTGGAATTTCCGTCCTTCTTCTTTCCTTGCCCTTATCTGGGCCGGTCGCTTCTTTTAAATTTGCCCTGCAATATTTGATTGAGCCGGAACTTTATCAGGGTTCTATCGGTCTTGAACGTTTGTCTGAGTTGCCGTCTTCTCTGAAAAAATTATTGCAGGCCGACATTCAAAATAGGAGTTTAACAGATCAAATCAAAATGGAGCCGGTCTTGGAATCGGAAATCGAGTCGTTAAAAACTGAAAACGATCGATTGCGCTCCGAAATGGATTTAGGAAAGAGGATTTCCTTTTCATTTGCCTGGGCGCGGGTAGTTAAAAGATCCCCCGCTGATTGGTATCAGGATTTTATTATTTCAATTGGGAAAAACAAAGGGATTGATCCCAATGATCCGGTTTTTGCCGTCAATGGCCGTAGTCTTGCCGCAATAGGGCGGGTGGTTGAGGTTCGCTCCAATACTGCGGTCGTTCAGTTGCTGACTAGCGATATTTCTGCGGTTGACTCTTTTATCGTATCTCAAAGTTCCCACACCCACGGGGCGTTTAATGGGCTTGTCCAAGGGTTGGCCGCTCCGGATTTGCAGATTAGCTATCTTCCGGTTCAAGCCCCCCTCAAGGAAGGAGACAAGGTTTATACTTCTCCCAATAGCGCGAGTTTTCCTCCATCTATCTTTATTGGGACAGTCGCCAAGGTCTATCCTGTCGATCCATTTCTAATTTTCAAATCCGCCGATATCCGCCCGGCTTTATCGCCGTCCGAGATTAATGAGGTTTTAGTGGGCCGCGGAATTAGGAAGACGGAAATCAGCCGATGAAATTGATCAAGGGCGCGGCAATTTTTTTCTTCGGATTAGTGGGAGAGTGGATTTTTTCGCGCTATTTATCGTTCCACGGACTTAACCCCCAGATTTTATTGATTTTAACAATCGGCGTGGCGGCTTTCAACGGCACTCCTGAAGCGATGGTGTTTGGGTTTTTCTGGGGTCTTTGTTGGGACGCGCTAAGTCTCAATTTGTTCGGCGCGCGAGCTTTGGCTTTGACCCTGGTTGCCTATGGGCTTGGTCTCGTCAGGAGGCAGGTGGATATGGTTACCCCGGGAGCGCAGGCTATTGTCGCTGTTATCGCGACGGTTCTCTATCGGATGCTCCTGGGATTTATTTATCTGATTTTCTCCGGTCAGTTCTTGTGGCTGGGATGGACGATTTTCCTTCTTGAACCTGTTTATAACGGTATTTTCTGTTTTATCTTGGCCATTCTACGGCCCAATTCTTATTTCTCCTCGTCTAGGCGCGGAAGCATTCTTTCATGAAAAGAAATTTTTCTGCCGAGAGAATGAGGATACTCCTAATGGGGTTTTTTATCATATCGGTTGTGATGATCCTAAGGCTTTTCCAGATGCAAATTTTGGAGAGAGCTTCTTATACGCTAGCTGCGGAGCGCAATCGCACCGAGATGGTGTATCAAACGGCTCCTCGAGGGATTATTTACGATAGAAACGGCGTCCCCCTTGCGACCAACGAGCCGGTTTTTTCCCTCATTTATCTTCCATCGCAATCGACCACTCAATCTGAGTTGAACCGTTTAGCCGATGAGTTAAGCCGTACCCTGAGGCAAAATCCAGAGGACATATTGGCGAAGCTGGAACAGGCTAGATCGGCTCGGACGGCTTTGCGCATCGCCGAAAACCTGCCAGTGCCGGTGATGTTTCGACTCTCGGAGTTAAAGCCCTTTTATCCTGGAATAGATTTGGTGTTGGAAGCGCGGCGCTATTATCCTTTCGGGTCCTTTGCAAGCCACTTGATCGGCTACATGGGTAAAATTAATCCCAGACAGTGGGTTCGCCTAAAAGCCCGGAATTATCGCATGGATTCCCGGATCGGGCGCTTGGGAGTTGAATCGGTTTTTGAAAGGCAGTTGCGGGGAACAGACGGCGCCGTCAAAATAGAGGTCGACGCGCATGGGAAGATCCAAAAGATTTTAAGACGTCTTCCATGGAAAGACGGGCGGAATGTGCATTTAACTTTGGACGCCATTGTTCAAAAAGCCGCCGATGAGGGGCTGAGCCGTACTTCGACTCGGAGAGGAGCCGTGGTCGCTTTAGATCCGTCCAACGGCGACATTCTTGCGTTCGCGGCGGCTCCTGATTTCGATCCCAATCAGTTTTTAGGCGCCGATCCGTTCTCCCTTGATTATTCGACCTTTGTTCCCTCTTCGGTGCCTGAATTTGATCGCGCGATTTCCGGGCTTTATGCCCCGGGCTCGATCTTTAAAACAATCGTCTCCGTGGCGGGAATTAATGAGGGAAAATTAGATCCCTCGCAAATTGTTTTTTGTCCTGGTTATTTTAGGCTTGGCCGGAGAACCTTCTTGTGTTGGAATCATCGCGGGCATGGGAATGTCGATTTTTTTACCGGCCTTGCAGAGTCCTGTGACGTCTATTTTTATAAGATGGGTCTCGTTATCGGCGCGGATTTGATCGAGAAATACGAAAAGATTTTTCATTTGGGGAAAAAAACCGGGATTGCCTTAAAGGGCGAGGAGGCCGGTAATTTGTTCGGTCCTGAAACCTCCATGCAAGAAGGAAAGACTTGGGTTGGAGGGAACACTCTTAATCTCGCGATTGGTCAAGGTCGTCTTTTGGTCACCCCAATTCAGATGGCGGTGGTTGCCGCAGCCTTGGCTAATCATGGAACTTTATGGAGGCCTCAATACTTGAGATCCATCGCTCCAGAAAGCAACGGGGAAATTTTAAGACAAAGCCCCCAGCAAATCGGTTTCGTTCGGGCGAGCAAGAAGACCTGGAATTTATTGGACCAGGCGATGGCCTTGGTAGTCGCCTCGGGGACGGCCCGGGGGGCCGCCATCAAGGGAATTGAGGTCTGGGGAAAAACAGGAACTGCGCAGAACTCTTCCGGCAAGGATCATGCCTGGTTTATCGCTTTTGCGGCCAAACCCGGACAAGCCCCTTCGATTGCGGTTTCAGTCCTAGTTGAAAACGGCGGCCATGGGGCTTCCGCCGCCGTTCCTATTGCGCGGCAGGTCATCGCCGCTGCCTTTCGGGTTGGAAAAAAAATTCAATATCAATGGCCTAAATCTTCACCTAAGAAGATTGATTCTTCCGCCGTGAAGGGAGAGACGCTATGACGCCCCTTTCTCATTCATCCGCAAGAAAGAGCCGTCTTGACGGCGCTTTCCTGGGCTCGGTCTTGGCTCTTCTCGTCGTGGGGAGTTTGGCGGTTCTGTCGGCCGCCCGGCCTCTTCCGTATTACCATCAAGCCCTTGAGCGCCATTTCTCAGCCATGTTTTTTGGCCTTCTTATTTTTGCCGTCGCCGCGAATTTCGCTTATGAGGCCTATGAAGACCAATTCTGGGTTATTTATGGGACCGTTATTTTCTGCCTCGTCGCGGTCCTGATTTTTGGGACTGTTCATAAAGGCCATCGTTCCTGGATTCAATTGGGTTTTTTCGCATTCCAACCATCGGAATTCGCCCGAGTCGGGATGGTGTTAATTTTGGCCTCGATTCTTGACAAAAGAGCATTGAAGATGGAGTATGTCTCGACGGTCTTTATGTCCTTGGCGGCTATTTTGCCGATCGCGGCTTTGATTGTCAAACAACCCGATTTCTCGATGACATTGACTCTTTTTCCTATTTTCTTCGCGATGCTTTTTTGCGCTGGAGCCGAATGGGAACATTTGGCGGGTTTCATCGTATTGGCTATTGCCGCGATTTCAATGCCGTTTCTCTATCTATTTTTGAGCGTCTATCATCCCTTCCCCGTTTCAGGAAGTTTTCTCCGGTTCTTCATGGAGGTATTTAGTTCCAAGGAGTCTGAGTTTGTGTTGGTTTTGGTTTTGGCCGTTATTTTTGGGGCAGCCTATTATCTTAATCACTTGATGCATTGGCGCTTAAGAATGAGACTGTTTTTTATTTTTTGGATGTTGCTGACTTCAGGGGTCGTGGCGGGAATCACGGTCAGCCATAAGCTGAAGGGATATCAAAAAAGCCGGTTTACCGCTTATATCAATCCTCATTCCGATATCCATGGAGCGGCTTATCACGTCCATCAATCGCAGATTGCCATAGGATCCGGCGGAATCGTGGGAAAGGGACTTTTCTCCGGAACCCAGTCGCAGTTGGGTTTTCTCCCCGAACGGCACACGGATTTCATTTATTCCGTTATCGGTGAAGAGACGGGGTTTGTTGGCGCCGTCCTCGTCGTTCTTCTTTATTCGGGAATGATTTGGAGGATTGCCGATATAGGCTTTAACGCACGGGATCGCTACGGGTATCTAGTCTGTTGTGGAATTGGAGCGATGTTTGCCTTTGATTTCATTTTGAATGTAGGGATGTGCCTAGGGCTTTTTCCGGTCGCAGGAATTCCGCTCCCCTTGCTTTCCTACGGAGGATCCAGCTTGATGGCTAGTTTATGGTCTTTAGGAATTGTCGCTAATGTCGGTAGGCGCAAGTATGCGCTTTTATAAAATTTGATAGGAGGATGGTCATGTCCGAAGAAGAAGTTTCTCACAAGGAAGATTTGAAAGAAGAAGTGGTCGTGAGGCAGGGCGCGGAGGAAATGCCGGAGAAACCGGCGGGTTCGTCTCCTGAGGGATCCGTGGGCGGAGACGATAAGCGCAGGCCGAAACGCCGCCGTTTCCATCAGCAGAAACGCTCGGAGCGCCAAAACCCGCGGCATGGAAATGGGCGTCCTTCTCAGGAGTCCCATGTGGCGGCTTCAGAAAATGCCCAAGGACACGCGCAGCCGACTCCGGTGAAAAGAGAAATTTTGGCAAACGTCAATGCGGAGGAAGTCCGCATTGCGATTTTGGAAAATGGGAAGTTGGTCGAACTCTTCTGGGAAAGAAAAAACCAGCAGAATCTGGTTGGGAATATTTATAAAGGGGTCATTGAAAACGTCCTTCCCGGAATCTCTTCGGCCTTTATCAATATCGGCTATGATAAAAATGCCTATCTTTACATCTCGGATGTTTTGGGAGATAAAAACGCCGGGATTGAATCTATTCTCAAAAAAAACCAGCCGGTGATGATTCAAGTCGCGAAAGAGGCGATTGGAACCAAGGGAATGAAGGTGACCATGGCGGTCAGCCTTCCGGGGCGCTATGTGGTGTTTACGCCTTTTGAAAATTTTGCTGGAGTCTCTAAAAACATTGAGAATTCCGATGAGAGAGCGAGGCTTTCCGCTTTAATGCAGGGCTTTGTCTCGGGAATTTTGGGCGGGAAGGGATTGGTGGCAAGAACCGAGGCTGAGGGAATCCCGGCGGATGAACTTGAACGGGAAGTGCGCTATCTCTTAAGTCTTTGGGAAGACATTCAGAAGAGGATGGAATCCGGACAGGCGCCGGCGCTTCTTCATAAGGATTTGGACTTGACGCTTCAGGTTGCGCGCGATATTTTATCTGAGGACGTCTCAATCTTTTTGTGCGACAACAAAGAGGCGTGCGAGCAGTTGTCGGAATTCATTGATAAAATCTCGCCCGAGCTTAAAAAGAGAATTCAGTTCTATGAGGGGAAGACCCCGATATTTAAGGCGTTTAAAATCGAGGAAGGCATTGAAAAAATGCGTAAACCCATCGTCTCTCTGCCTAACGGGGGCTCTATCGTCATTCAAGAGGCGGAATCTCTTTGCGCCATCGACGTTAATACCGGACGTTTCACCGGATCGAAATCACAGGAAGAAACAGTCACTCAAACCAATATCGAGGCGGCTAAGGAAGTCGCTCACCAGCTGAGACTGCGAAATATCGGCGGCATTATCGTCGTCGACTTTATCGATATGAAAAAGGCTTCCAATAGAAATAAGGTGATGGATGCTTTTGCTGCGGCCCTCCGAGGAGACCGTGCGAAAATTCGGATACTTCCCATTACCAGACTGGGCTTGATTGAATTGACGAGAGAACGTAAGCGCGAGTCTACGGTCAAATTGATAACCCAGGAATGCCGGGAATGCCACGGCTCAGGGCGGGTTCTTTCGGAAGAAACGATGCGCATCAAGATTCAAGAAGAAGTTTTGGATATGACGCGCGGACGACCGGGCGGACAAGTTCGCGTCTGCGTTCACCCGCTCATTGCGGAATTTCTCAAGTCCAAGCAGTCAACGATAGAAAAAAATATTCAGCGTTCGATTAAGATCGAATCTAGCCCCGCCATTCCCTTGGAGGATTATCGCATTATTTTAGAATGACAACCCCTATTTTCGCGTCAAAGGCCTTTCGCCGCTTTTTGATTTTAGCGCCGCTTATTTTTCCGCTTTCAGTTTTTGCTGAGGCGGCGCCCATTTCAATTGCGTTTGCCCATACCGGCAACCCTCCGAAAATCGTTTCCGGATACCGTTTAGGCTCCGATTATTTTTTGGGCGCGGATGAAATGGCGCGTCTTTATGGAGCGCAGATCTATTGGCGTCCGGTATCAAAAATCGTGGAACTGAGCCGCTCGGGGCGTATCGTCGCTTTTAAGGCCAATGCGGCGGCGGCGTCTGTCTCGGGACATGCGGTTCCGCTTAAGTCTCCTATCGTGTGGAGCGCTTCGGATGCGTGGATTCCGGTTTCTTTTTTGGAGTCCCCTGCTTTCGCTGACTGGTCCGGGACCCCGGCCTTTTTCGATCAGCGTAAGTCGCTTTTGACGATTGGGGAATCAAAGCCTCTGTCGCCAGTGATTGCTCCTATCCATCCCAAAGCGGCTCCCGTTGCGAAACCGCAGGTTCCTTATGGACGCATTTGGGTTAGAAAGCTTCGCATCGTCGTTGATCCGGGCCACGGCGGAAAGGACCCGGGCGCGAGGGGAATTCATGGCGCTCTTGAGAAGGATATCAATCTTAAAGCCGCTCTGGAGCTTGTCCGTTTGCTGAAAAAAACCGGCGTTTTCGACGTTCGCTTGACTCGTCACGATGACACCTTTGTCTCTCTTTCCAAACGCTCCGAGATTGCCAACAAATGGAAGGCCGATCTGTTCGTTTCCCTTCACTCCAATGCCGCGCAAAACCCCAGAGATTCCGGATTTGAGACTTATTTTATGTCTGAGAAGGCTTCCGACCCGCACGCGCAGCGTTTGGCGGAGTTTGAAAACTCTTCCATTAACTATGAGTCCAAGTTTCGCCAACAGGCTGAAGTTCAAATGCTCTTGGGCGAGTTATCGAAAACGGAATATGTCAACGCTTCTTCGGAGTTCGCGGGTCTGGTTTCCCGGGAGACCAGCGGAGAGGTCAATATCCCGGACAAGGGGGTCGCACAGGCGGGGTTTTACGTGCTAAGAGGGACTCACGCGCCGGCCATCCTTTTTGAGATGGGATATTTGACCAATGCCAAAGACGAAGAGGATTTAAGGAGCGAAAGTTTTCGCCGGCGCCTCATGCGCGGTTTATATTCGGGGATTGTCGATTATGCAAAAAAAATCAACCATCCAAAAAAATAGCATTCGGGAGACCGCTCGCCCTATTGGAGTGTTTGACTCGGGGATTGGAGGGCTCACCGTTTTTAAAGCTTTGCGCGCATTGATGCCGGAAGAGGATATAATTTATTTTGGGGACACGGCGCATCTGCCCTATGGTTCGAAATCCAAGGCTTCGATCGTTCAATTTTCGGTTGAGATCGCCCGTTTCTTATGCCGACAAAATATTAAAGCGTTGGTCGTGGCTTGCAATACCTCCACCGCGGTGGCCTTGTCCGAAATTAAAAAAGCCGTTTCTATTCCGGTCGAAGGGGTTATTGTTCCCGGAGCGCGGGCTTGCTCCCGGATTGGTTCCCAGAAAATTGGAGTGATTGGAACCGAGGGGACGGTTAGGTCAGGGGCTTATGCGAAGGAAATAAAAAAATTTTTTCCTCAAGCCCGTGTTTTTCAAGTGGCGTGTCCTCTTTTTGTTCCCTTGGTTGAAGAGGGATGGTGGAATTTTGACGTGACCGAAGCGGTGGCGCGGATTTACCTCAAATCCCTTCAAAAAGCCCGGGTGGACTCCCTGGTTTTGGGGTGCACTCATTACCCGGTTATTAAATCGGTCATTGCGCGCGTCATGGGGAGAAAGGTATCGTTGATTGATTCTGGAGAAGAAACGGCCAAGGAGTTTGAAAAAACATTGGAGTCGCTCAAATTGAGAAAGAAGAAAGGCCGCGGCTGGTCTCGCTTTTACGCTTCCGATGATCCCGGGCGGTTCTTGAAGATGTCCCGCCGCTTTCTCGGCTCCTCAATTACGGTCAACCAAGTCTTAAAGAAAAATTTTGAATAACTGCTCAGGTTCGTCATTCCGGCGCAAGCCGGAATCCAGAAAATCGCTGCTCTGGACCCCGGCTTGCGCCGGGGTGACGTGAGTAGTTAAAATTTTGAATGATATGAATGAAACGATCGCTTTAATGGCGCGGGCCAAGGCTTCCATTGATAATGGCTTGAGTCGGTTGGGCAAGGACATGGATTTCCAAAATCCCGTGGACTCGGTCTTGGTGGTCTTCGCTTCTCGCGCCGTGGCCTCTTCCAATGCGATAGCCTTGTTGATTTCCCACGGACATGAGATCGAGGCCTTGCCCATCTTGAATGCCTTGAGCATTCTATCGGTATGGTCGCGCTGGATCATGGAGAAAGACTCGGAAGATAGGGCCAATGAAGCGTTGTCTCAAATCTCAAAACCGGATTGGGTAATCTATTGGCAGAAGGATTTGTTGTCCGAGCGCGCCGCGCATCTTAATTTTGAAAGCGCGCTTAGACAAATGATCATTGAGCTTAAACCTCTCAGGTTTTACTCTAAAACCGGCAGCGTTCCCTGGGATCATTTATCCGAAAAATACTTTTTTAGGCCCCCGGCGGCGTCTACGGTGGGCGAGGCCGCGGGCCTTTTTATGACGCATATCGTGGAAGCGTTGGAAGTTCGATGGAAGGGATATTTTACGGGACTAGAAGAAGTCGCTAATCGACAGCGGAGGCAGAAGGCATGAATAATCCTGAACAACATGGATCGGGCGGCGGTCATTTTGGGCGGAAGAGGTTTCGCCCTCGTTATCGTAACCGTCCCGGGCAAAGGTGGAATAAGAGGCAAAACAACAATCCTAATTCCGGCGGCATGGGAACCATGGAGGCGAGATCTCCCCGGGTTTTAAGCGAAATAGAAAAGGCTTTCGCTGACAAAACTCCGGTGGACCCCCATCAATGGATCCAGTTGGAAAAAGGCTCGTCGGATTTGACGATGCGCGCGATGGATTTGTTGTGCCCCATCGGACGTGGAACCCGGGGCTTGATTGTCGCTCCTCCGAAAGCGGGAAAAACCACGATTTTAAAATCGCTATCGAATACTATTTACGCGGTGGACCCGAGCATCAAGCAGTATTGCCTGTTAGTGGATGAACGCCCCGAGGAAGTGACCGATTTTAAAAGGAGCGTCAAAGCCGAGGTGTCTGCTTCATCCAGCGACAAGAGCTACCAAGAGCATGTGGCGACCGCGGAGGCGCTGATGGGAAAAGCGATAGCGGATGCGGCCGGCGGCGCGGATGTTCTGATTCTGCTGGATTCTTTGACCCGGCTTTCGCGCGTTCATAATCAATTCGCGGGCGGGTCCAGGACCATGACGGGCGGGCTTGATTCCCGTGCGATGGAAGTTCCCCGCCGTTTTTTCGGGGCCGCTCGAAAATTGGAGGAAGGAGGGTCTTTGACCATCATCGCCACGATCCTAGTTGACACGGGCAGCAAAATGGATGATATTATATTCCAAGAGTTTAAAGGCACGGGGAACATGGAAATCGTCCTTTCCCGACAAGCCGCGGAGATGCGGCTTTTTCCGGCGATGAAGGTTCGCGATTCCGGAACTAGAAAGGAAGAAAAATTATTTCCTCCTGATGTCCTCGAAGGCGTCTGGAAGTTGAGAAGGCTTTTGGCGGATAAGGGCGACAGCGAGGCCTTGAAGTCTCTGTTGGAGTTGATGCGCACGCATAAAACAAATCACGCACTATTGGGAGCTCTTAAATGAACGACGAAAAAAAAGCCCTTCATAGCGATTTAGCGCCTAAGGCGATTGGACCTTATTCTCAGGCTGTCCAAATGGGAAATTTGGTGTTTGTTTCCGGACAGATTCCCGCAGATCCCGCCGGAAATCCGGTCAAGGGAACGATTGCGGATCTGACCAATCAATGCTTGGGGCAAATCGACGCCATTTTGCGTACGGTCGGCTTGTCTTTGGCGAACGTGGTGAAAACGACGGTTTATATGACCGATTTATCGCAATTTCCGGCTATGAACGAAGCCTATGCCGGACATTTCAACCAGCCCTATCCCGCGCGCGCGACCGTGGAGGTTAAATCCCTTCCCAAGGGCGTTTCAATCGAGATTGACGCCGTCGCTATCCGAAAATAAAATTCGGGGTTTTGTCAAGACCTTGACAGAAGCCTTTTGTAACGGTAAACTTCTTCTTACCGTTTGTTTCCCATATAAAAATTTTTCAGACTCGGGGGTTAATCATGAGCCATAAAACATCAATCGAAAAAGTTGCGCATTCATCAGGGAGTGTTTTGGTCACCGAAAACCAGTTGAAGGTTATTAAGGATAAATATCTCCGTGATGCGGCGTCTGTTGAAACGTGGCTCAGGGGAGTCGCTCACAATATCGCTTTAGCGGAAATCATTTACGATTCCCGAGCCGAGGAGTGGGGGGCGTTTGACGGCGTTCATATCGTTTCTGAAAAAATTCCGGCCTCTTTAGGCGTCGCCGTTTCGCGCATGAACCTTTTTCACGACGGATTGCGTTCTTCTTCAGAGCGGGAGAAGAACTTCGCGTGTTTGATGTCAAATCTCGAGAAAATTTACCAAAAAAATAAAATTGCGCAATCCTTGGTGTCCACGTGGGAGGATAAATTTTTTGCCTTGATGTCCTCTTGGGATTTTTTGCCTAATTCTCCGACTTTAATGAATGCGGGGCGGGATTTGCAGCAGCTGTCCGCCTGCTATGTTCTTCCCGTGGCCGATTCGATGGAGGGCATCAATGATGCCTTGGCCGCGCAGTCCTTGATTCAAAAATCAGGCGGCGGAACGGGTTTTGCTTTCAGCCAGCTTCGCTCCCGAGGAGATTTGGTTAAGAAAACCCACGGCGTCGCTTCCGGCGCGATTTCCTTCATGCAGCTTTTCGACAAGATGACGGAAGTCGTCAAGCAGGGAGGAACCCGCAGAGGGGCGAATATGGGTATATTGCATTACACCCACCCCGAGATCAAGGATTTTATCACTCTTAAATCACAGCCCGGCGTCATGGAAAATTTCAACGTCTCGGTCGCCATTGATGAGACTTTCATGAAAGCGGTGGCTGCCGACTCTGAATACGATCTCCTGAATCCCCGCACCAAGGAACCTGCGGGGCGGGTCAAAGCGCGTGAAATTTTCGACTTGATGGTAGAACAGGCGTGGAAGACCGGAGACCCGGGCATGATCGTCATCGACCGGATCAATTCCTCCGGATCAAACCCCACTCCCGCGTTAGGGCACATTGAGTCGACCAACCCTTGCGGAGAACAGCCGCTTTTGCCTTGGGAGCCTTGCAACTTGGGTTCTCTTAATCTTTCTAGTTTCGTCCATGGAAATGTCATGTCGGGCGAGTTTGATTTTAAGAAACTCGGCGAAGCCGTTCGGACTGCAGTTCGCTTTTTAGATGACGTCATTGAGGTTAATAATTATCCTCTTCCTGAAATCGAACGAATGGCCAAGGGAAACCGCCGAATAGGCCTTGGCGTCATGGGTTTTGCCGAGGCTTTGGTTAAAGTGGGAATCGCTTATGATTCTGAGGCTTGTTTTTCTTTCGCCGAAAAATTAATGCATTCCATTAATGACGCGGCGCTCAATGCCTCCGAGGAATTGGCCAAGGAGCGCGGCGTATTCCCGAATTGGAAAAACTCCGTTTATGATCCGGAAGGATCTCATTTTAGGGGAGAAAGCCGCACGCCTCGCCATTGCGCGCGCACAACCATCGCTCCAACCGGAACGATTGCTATTGCCGCCGGACTCCAGGGCGGAGGAATTGAGCCCTTCTTTGCTATCGCCTACACCCGCTACAACGCGCAGGCTCTCGCCAAGATCAAAAACGGAGAAAAACCGGCCGACAAAGACGTCTTCTTTGAGATTAATCCTCTTTTTCAGAGCATCGCCAAGGAAAATAATTTCTTTGGACTCTCGGAAAAGGAATTGTGGGGCTTAATCGATAAAAATCACAAGTCCGTGCGGGGGCTCTCGGCCGTTCCGGCTAAAATCCAGTCGCTGTTCCCGACCGCCCATGACGTCGGAATCGAAGATCATGTCCGCATTCAGGCCGCGTTCCAAAAACATACGGATAACGGGGTTTCAAAAACTATCAATCTTCCGCATTCCGCTACGGTTGAGGATGTTCGCCGGGCTTATCTGTTGGCCTATGAGCTCAATTGCAAGGGAATCACGATTTACCGCGACGGTTCGAAGGCCCAGCAGGTTTTAAACATCGCTCCGGCTCAGGAGAAAAAGAATCGCCGCGAATCGGTCCAGCGGGCTTTCGGCGTTTCTTCCGAGTATTATCAGATGCGGACCGGTTATGGGCCGCTCCATATTCACATCAACTACGATGAGCGGGGCCCTTACCAGATGTTTACCAATATTCCGCCCTTGGGAACTGAAATTTCGGGACTTACGTCTTTAGTGGGAATTCTCCTTTCCAAGTATTTTGCGGAGGGAGGAGATCCCATTCGCGTTTTGAAGCATCTCAACTGCGTCAAAGGCGACCGCCCGTCCGGCTTCGGTGAAAATAGGGTGGACTCAATTCCCCATGCCATCGCGATCGCCCTTCGTCAGCACTTGAAAAAAACCGGATGGCTGGAAGAAGGCTCGGGCTCGGCTAAGATGGAGGCCGTGCCGCTTCCCCTGAGCTCGTATTGCCCAAAGTGCTATTCTTCCAATGTTTCGTTTGAATCCGGATGTCCCGGTCCCGTTTGCCACGACTGCGGCTTTTCCGAGTGTTCATAAAAACGAAGGCAACTACTCACGTCACCCCGACGAAAGTCGGGGTCCAGAGCAGCAATCTTCTGGATTCCGGCTTGCGCCGGAATGACGAACCTGAGCAGTTACAAACGAAGTTTAGCTGTATAGGTTTTGTAGAATAATTGGAATGAAGCGTTTTTACGGCGGTCTTATCGTTTTGGCCTTGGTCGCGGCGACCGGATTTTTGGCCAAGAAGAGCCGCAAGCCTTATGTGGAGACGGCGCCTTCTTATCGGATCCGAGGCGCGGCCAATGCGCCTGTAACGATCGCCGAATTCTCCGACTTTGAATGTCCCGCTTGCCGGGCGGCGGAAGGGCCGCTCAAACAGCTCTTGGCCTTGTACGGCGCTAAGGTGAGGTTTATCTTCAAAGATTTCCCTTTAGAGATGCATCCCTGGGCTAAGACCGCCGCATTTGCCGCTGAATGCGTGGGAGAACAAGGTAAGTTTTGGGAATTTCATGATCTCTTGTATCAAAACCAAGATCAATGGGTGAACGCGAAATCGCCCCCTCAAGCGATAGAGGCGTATGTCAAGTCCTTGGGCTTGGATAACGCGGCTTATAAGGCTTGCTTAAAAGATCCGATGACCGCCGCCTTGATCAATGCCGACATTAAAGAAGGCAAGCGTCGATGGGTCGACGCGACGCCGACTTTTTTTATTAATGGGAAAAGATTTATCGGCGGTCTTCAACTTTCGGCCTTGGGGCCAATTTGGATCGATAAAATCTTAGGCGTCAAAGAATAATGGACCATCAAATCGCGGAAAAGCGCTCGTCGGGCGAATCTTCCGTTTCCGGGATCGCGTTCCAATTTCTATCCGTCTTGGCTAGGATTTTTATTGGGATTATCTTAATTGCCGCCGGAGTTTCTAAATTGGCGGCTCCGAAAGAAGAATTCGCGCTGATTATTCAAGCCTACAATTTAGTTTCTCCGTCAACAGCTTTAACCGCAGCCACATTTTTGCCATGGGTTGAACTCTTCATCGGCTACAGCCTCTTGGCCGGCTATGCGCTACGTTTGGCGTCTCTTGCCTCCGGAGTTCTATTTATCGTTTTTGATTTCGCGCTTTTGTCTTTGAAAGTCCGCGGAATTGAGTTGCCCAGTTGCGGTTGTTTTGGAGCTTCTTTCCATCCTGAGCCGAAAATCATGATCGGCGTTGATTTCTTTCTGATCGTTTTATCTCTGATTGTATTTAAAGTTCGGCCTATTTGGGCGCTTGATTTGTGGGCCGGTCGACGGGAGAATCATGGCAAGTAAACATTTGATTTTGGCGGTAGATGATGAGGCGTCTCTCTGCGAATTTTACGAAAAGACCCTGCCGCTTTTGGGCTATGACGCCGCCGTTTCTTTAAGCGCTAAAGAAGCGCGGGAAGCCATTCGTGTCAGAAAGCCGAGTTTAATTTTGATGGATATCATGATGCCTGGAGAAGATGGCATCGGCTTTACGCGGGAGCTTCGCGCTTCCGCAGAATATTCCGACATTCCGATTATCGTCGTTTCGGGCCTTGCGGATGCCGCGACCTTAAACGACGCCCTTCTGTTCGGCGCCGTCGATTATATCGTCAAACCTGTTGAGCTTGAGATATTGAAGTCTAAGATCGAACGGGCGATAGCCGCGGTCGAAAATCGCAAGAAAAAATGAGGGGAGCGCTGGAGTCTCCGCAAGCGTCTCTCTCAAGCCTATTTAAAAAGACCTTTTCTCAAGTCCCCGTTTCCATTGAGGCCTTAAAAGGCGACGGTTCGAGCAGAAAAATCTTTCGTCTGCGCGGAAAAAATCTCAGCGCCATTGGGGTTTGGGGTCCGGAGCGAAAGGAAAATGAAGCCTTCCTTTCTTTTTCCAAGCATTTCCGTAAAAGCGGGCTTTTCGTTCCCGAAATTTACGCTGAAAATCTCGCCGCGGGAATTTATTTGGAAGAAGATTTGGGGGATATCACCCTTTTTGATTATTTGTCTAAAAACAGGTCCAGACAGAAGATTCCCTCTGAAGTCGTTTCGGTCTATTTGGAAGTCGCCCGAACGCTTCCGCGTTTTCAAATTGAGGCGGGAAAAAGATTGGACTATTCCGTTTGTTATCCGCGCTCCTGTTTCGACAAGAAATCGATGCTTTGGGACATGAACCACTTTAAGTATTATTTTTTGACCTTGGCCCATATTCCGTTTGACGAGCAGGCGCTGGAAGAAGATTTTGAGCGTTTCAGCGATTTCTTGTCGGCTGCCGATTCTAATTATTTTCTATACCGTGATTTTCAATCAAGAAACATCATGGTTTGTAATGGTCAACCCGCCTTTATTGATTATCAGGGCGGGCGCCGCGGCGCTTTGCAGTATGATATCGCTTCCCTCGCGTTTGACGCGAAAGCTAACCTTGCCGCCGACTTTAGAGAAGAAATTTTAGAGGCCTACTTGAAAGCTTTGGGAAAGACCACTTCCTTTAACCGCGCGGCTTTTCTGAAATATTACCCGGGCTTTATTCTCATTCGCATCCTCCAGGCCCTCGGCGCCTATGGGCTCAGAGGTTTTTACGAGAGGAAATCCCATTTTCTCCAAAGTATTCCATTTGCCTTGAAAAACCTATCCTGGCTTTTGGAAACCCAGGAATTGGGGGTTTCCCTGCCCGCTTTTACTCCCCTGCTTAAAAAGATGGCCGCCTCGCCGCAGCTCATGGCTTTGGGCGCGGCTCCCGCCGCTAAAAAATTGACGGTCAATGTTTTTAGTTTTTCTTATCCGGAGGGGATTCCCCAAGACGCAAGCGGACATGGCGGTGGGTTTGTGTTTGACTGCCGGGCGCTTCCCAATCCAGGGCGTGATAAAAACATGGCCAATTTAAGCGGGCTTGACGCCGAAGTCATCGCGCTTTTGGAAAAAAGCCCGGAAGTCAGGAAATTTTTAGCGTCTATTTTCTCAATTGTCGATCAAAGCGTTGAGAATTACCTTTCTCGCGGCTTTTCCAGCCTTTTCGTCGCCTTCGGATGCACCGGAGGGCGTCACCGGTCGGTTTATTGCGCGGAAAAATTGGCCGAACACTTGCGAAGAAATACTTCTTTAAGCGCGCCGGTTCGCCATGCGAGTTTGCCGCAGCCGGTCTCTTAAATTGATGGAAGCCTTAATTTTCGCCGCTGGCTTCGGGCGGCGACTTAAGCCTTTGACCGATGAAACCCCGAAGCCCTTGCTGGAGATTGGAGGCGTTTCCCTTTTGGAAATCGTTATTCGCCGTCTTGTCGCCGCCGGAGTCTCTTCGATTGTCATCAATACCCATCATCAGGCAGAGAAAATTGAGAGTTTCCTTGCCCGTAAATCTTTCGGGATTTCGATTCAAATTTCCCATGAAGAAGAGATTCTTGAGACGGGTGGCGGCCTTAAGAATGCGGCGCGCTTTTTTTCCGGCGCCGCCCCTTTTTTTATTCACAACGCGGATGTCTTAAGCGCGGTCGATTTAAGAAACCTTTACCGTTTTCACTTAAATTCTAAAAACGCTCTTGCGACGCTGTCGGTCAGGCGACGGACAACGTCCCGGTTCCTTTTGTTTGAAGAAGGTTTCTTGTGCGGGGTCCAGCGGGAAGGTAAAACTTCGTCTTTTTCCAGAACCGGCCATTTCGAAGCCTTGGCTTTTGACGGCATTCACGTCGTCAGCCCCGGTATATTTCCAAAGATCCGGGAAACGGGAAAATTTTCTATTATTGATTTATATCTGCGTTTGGCGTCTGAGGGAGAGAAAATTCAAGCTCTTTCTTCCGACCTGTTTTCTTGGCGGGATATTGGCTCATCCGAAGGGCTTCTTAAGGCGCGGGCGGAGGCGCCCTTTTGGCTGAAGTCTCTCAAATTTTAAGCGAACTTGGAATTTGCTAATATTATGGTCTAGGAGGCGGTATGAAATCTACTTATTTCAAAGTTTTTGCGTTTGTTTCTCTTTTTGTTTTTGCAGGATCAATGGATTTAAGCGCCCAGAAAACGGCTAGGGTTGTAAAATCCACGGAGGCGGCTTTACCCGTCAGCGCCGATTTAGTGCAAGCCAAGGACGTAATTCAAGAAGCCGCCAAAAAATATCCAAAGAATGCGGAATTGCAGATCCAGCTGGGTTTTATTTTTAAAAAAATGAAGCGATATGGAGATTCAAGACGCGCTTTTGAAGAGGCAGTCAAAATTGATCCAAAACTCGTCGAAGGCCATTATATGCTCGGCTTAATCTATGAGTATCGCAAAGAGACTAACAAGGCTCTCAAGGAATGGCAGGAATGCCTCAATTGGGCGTCGGATCCGGAGATGAAAAACACGGCGATTCTTCATATTCATCACCTCGATCCTAAATTCCCGATTAGCAAACCCAAGGCCGCAAAGAAAGCTTGATGAAAAAAATTGTTTACATTGTCGCTTGTTTGGGAATGTTTTTGCCCGGCTGTTCTTCAAGCCCGACAGTTGCCTATAACCCGCGTTTTGATTTTGCCTCGATTAAGAGGGTGGCGGTGGTGAGCTTTAGCGGGTCCGATGGGAATGCCGCAGCGGATATGATGGCTCAAGCCTTGGTGGCTCACGGAGCGAATGTTATTGAAAGGCAGCAGCTAGAGGCTATTCTCAATGAAAATCATTTGGCCGCCGCCGGAATTTTGGATCCGTCTACGGTTCATCAAATTGGAAAAATTTTGGGAGTCGACGCTCTCTTTGTGGGGAACGTGGTCGCGAGCGCTCCCAGTCAAAGTTATGTCGTAAACAGCCCGGCTGGATATCCGGCCGTCGGTTATCCTGGTATGTATGGATATGGAATGACTCCGATTCCGAACGGGAATGTTTATTCCCAGGGTTCTGTCATGGGGGTTCCCGGATCTCAAATCGTCACTTCCGCCGCTCAAGTTTCAATGGTCTCCCGGATGGTGGATGTTCAGACCGGACAAATCCTTTGGTCGGCTTCGATGACCTATCAGGGTTTGGATCGCCTGTCGGCGATTACCGACATCACGAATTCCTTCATTAATTCGCTGGTCCCCATTTGGCCGCAGTTGATTGCGACGAAATCCTAGAGCCCTAATTACTTCCAAACGTCGTCAATGAGGCGGGCGGATTTGTCTTGTTGTCCTAAACTTTTAAGTCCCAATGCGGCTTCCACCGTTTTTAACAGGCTGTAATGGTTATACCACCTTTTCGAGACCGCGCCCGGGCGGACGCCTTCTCCATAGAAGGCGGTGAAGATATGATTGGCGCTTTTATTGAATCCGTGGGTGTGGGTATTATAAGAGCCGTCTTCGTCGAAAGTGACGACGAGAAGCTCATTTTTCGGCCATTGAGAGACGAGAGGTCCGAAAGTCTTTTTAAACCAGCGGTCCGCGTAGCGGACGTCGGTGTTGTGGGCGTCATTTCTTAAGTCGGGAATGTAGAGCGCGAAATCCGGCAGCGATTTTTTCTGAAAATCGTTTAAAAATTCCTTTGCATTGACCACTTTCGCGCATAAGGCCGGGGTTTTCTGAACGTCTTTATAGCTGAGCATCGGCACGTGCTTTCTAGCGTAAGTTCCGGCATAGGAGCCTAAAAAACATTGTCCCGGCTTTCCGGGGTAGGCCTCGGCGTAAACCTTCCAGCTTTTGTGGGCCTCATCCAATAAATCGCCGATATGGCGGACATTGAGAGCGGCGTCATCATCGGAGCGGATTTTCCAATAGCTTCCGGAAGTTAAAGCTAGATAATTGGGAAGAGAAGGATGCGTGACGGCGTGGGAATTTTGAAGGAGAGCTCCTTTCTTGGCAAGCGAGGCCATAAAAGGTTGTTTGGCGGCGTCTTGATAGTTCGTGTTCTCAAAGATGACGATGAGAATTTTGTGGAACGGGAGAAACTTTTTCGCGGGTTTGATCGCGGCAAAGCTCGGCTGAATCAAAAGCGTTAGAAATAATGTGATTGTCGTTTTCATAGGAAGTTTATTGTATCTTTTTGGCCGTTATTTCTTGACAATGCCTGAACTTATTGCGGGCGTGGGGGAGTAGAGTAATAAGAGGTGAATTCAGCTTTGGGGCTTCGGGGAGAAACGCAGTGCTTTAAGAAAGCCAGAGCTAGGTAGGAAAAAGCGTGGGCTTCTCTGAGATGGGGGTGAGCTTTTAGAAATCTCTCTAGGGCAGACGAAGTCCGTTTAAACGAAGAGGGGGGAAGTATTTCTCCGTTTAAAGTCTCAAGCGCGGTGCGGCAGGGCGCGCGGATGCCCAGTTTTTTGCAGGCAAGATTTGAGGTTTCTTCGGCCATGAGTCTAAAATCGGACATTTTTCCGCCGCCGATGGTGATGAACCCTTCAATTTTGTCCCGGTCTGAGTGGTCTAAAACCTCAAATCCGCGCGACAAAAGTTTCTCATTGCCTTTTTGCGCGAGGATGGGGCGTGCGCCGATGATCGTCGAATCATACTTCGGAGGCAAGGACGGCAAATAATGAGCGGCCGTTTTGAGAAGGTATTGGATTTCTTCTTCCGAGGTTTTGATGCGCCCTGGTTTTTCATCGGTGGCGATATCCGTAGGGCCGATCAAGGTTCCTTGCGGAGACGGGATGACAAAGACGTATCGTTGATCCTCGGTTTGAAGAATGAGACCAAAGGGGATGAGTTTTTCCTTGTAAACCATGTGCGTTCCCTTTTGAAGGCGGAGCGGGATGCGGATTTGGGCAAGGCCGGCCACTTCATCAATCCAAGGTCCCGCGGCGTTGATGATTATCTTTGCGTAAATTTCTTCCCCATTTGATTTAAGCCCGACGATCTTCCGGTCTTTAAAAATAAACTCATCGGCCCCTCGCCCCCCTTCAACTTCAGCCCCGTATTTTTGCGCGGCCCCAAGGTTTTTTTGGACGAGTTCGACGGGGTCAACCCACCATTCATCAAATGAAAGAGCGCCGATAAGTCCTTCGGCCCTGAGACTGGGGATAAGCGCAAGCGTTTCTTCTTTAGAGAGCCTTAAATGCCTAAGCCCGCCTTTCATCGGTTGGAACCGGTCGTAGGATTCTAAGAGGGTTTCAACCGTTTCAATTCCGTGAGCATGACCTTGGTAGACCGGCCAAATAATCGGCAGGCGGATTAGATTTTTCCTTGCGATTTGAAGGATATTGCCCGAATCCCAGCAGGTGGTTTGAGTCGTCAACCGGTCATACATCAAATAGCGAAGCCCCCCGTGGATCATGTGGGACGATGCGGCGGTGGTTGCTCTTCCAAAAGAGTTTTTTTCAAGAAGAAGCGTTTTAATTCCACGCATGGAGAGATCTCGAATAACTCCAGCGCCCGTAATTCCTCCACCGATAACAACGGCGTCAAAATTTCTTATTGGAGCCCCTCTCTTTCGAGGATTTCTTTTTTAAGTTTTAGTTTTTGGATTTTTCCGGTCGCTGTTTTGGGCAAGGAGGAGATGTTTTTCCCGCCGCGGATAATCATTTCTTTAGAGCGTCCGACAATGAAGAAAAATCCGTCTTGGTCCTGGTAGCCTAAATCTCCGGTGTAGAGGCGTCCATTTCTTATTGTCTGAGATGTGGCGGAAGAATTATTCCAATATCCTTTCATGACATTGTCGCCCTTGATCGCGATTTCGCCGGTTTCTCCCCGTGGGAGTTCTTTTCCCTCAGAATCTAAAATTTTCATGTCTTGCCCTTTAAGGGCAAGGCCTATGGAGCCGATTTTCCTTTTTTGTGGAGGTGGAGGGTTGATGGAGGAAACGCAAGTCCCTTCCGACAGCCCGTATCCCTCCAGGATATAGGCGTTGAATTTTTTCTCAAAGCGCTCGAAAACCTCGACCGGCATGGGCGCCGCGCCGCCGCAATAGAGCGGAGATAAAAGGGTGACGACTTGGGCGTTGACGTGGAAAAGCGGTAGAAAACATAGAAATCGGTCGGATTCGCTCATTCGGGTCGCCTCAACGAATTTTTGCGCGTCAAACAAATAATTGTGATGGGTCAGTTCCGCGCCTTTGGGAAAACCGGTCGTGCCCGAGGTATAGATGAGGCTTGCTGAGTCGGTCCCTGACTTGAGCCAAAAATCTTTGCTTTCTCCGATGGGCACGAGTTCCACTTTTTTCAGCGTGGAATTTGAACTATGATCGCGGAAGGTTTTAAGTCCGGCCTCGTGAGCCGGTCCTGTAAACGCGTAGGCGGCTCCGGAGTCTTTTAAGATGAAAGAAACCTCTTCTTCTTTGAGGGAGGTGTTGACCGGAATGGCGATGGCGCCCGTTTTTAAGATTCCAAAAAAATGGAGGATGAACTCCGGGCCGTTGGGAAGAATCAGCGCCGCGCGATCTCCGGCTCTGACGCCAAACCTCTTAAGTTTCTCGGCCAGGGCATTGGAGGCGAGATCAATTTCTTTCCTGGTCCAAATTTGGTCTTTAAAGAAAAGAAAAGGCTTGTCCGGGTCTTCTTGGGTCCTTTGACTGAGAAGACCTTGCAGAGTCTCGACGGGCGTATTATTTATCGCTGGATGTGTAAGTTCCATTTTAAGTATTTTACTTATTAGACGCGTCAAATGGGGTGATGTGAGTAGTTGTAAAGGGGGTTGTTATGGCGGATGAAGAATCTTCTCGAAAATTTTTGAGGGTGGCCGTTGTGGGTTCAGGGCCATCCGGTTTCTATGCCGCCGAGGCCCTTCTGAAACAAAAAGAAATTGGGGTCCAAGTAGACCTCTTCGATCGGTTGCCGACCCCTTACGGGCTTGTTCGCGGCGGAGTGGCGCCGGATCATCAAAAAATAAAGGCCGTGGCCGTGGTTTATGAGAAAACCGCTCAACTGCCGGGATTCCGATTCTTTGGGAATATTAAACTTGGGGAGGATCTCCAGGTTTCGGATTTAAAAATGCGTTATCATCAAATCGTTTATGCGGTGGGCGCCGAGACGGACCGGAAAATGGGAATTCCCGGAGAGGACTCTCCCGGCAGCCATTCTGCGACCGCTTTTGTCGGATGGTATAACGGCCATCCCGATTATCGGGATCAAAAGTTCGATTTGTCTTCCGATAGCGCAGCTATTGTGGGCGTCGGCAATGTCGCGATTGATGTCGCCCGGATTCTGGCCGAAGATCCTGAGATTCTAGCTAAGACCGACATCGCCGATTACGCCCTTGAGGCCTTAAGGCGGAGTAAAATCAGGACGATCTATCTTCTAGGGCGCCGCGGTCCGGCCCAGGCCGCTTATTCTCCGGCAGAGATCAAGGAACTCGGAAGTTTAGGGGTGGCGGATTTGGTGGTTCGCGAAGATGAAGCGCGGTTAGACGATGCGTCGAAGACCGATTATCTTGATCCCGAAAACAAGAAAAATGTCGATTACGTTCAAGGGCTGACCAAGATGGGAGAAGGGAATAAACCAAAAAAAATTAGGCTGCGTTTTTGCGTCTCTCCCGTGGAAATCACGGCATCCGGCGGCAAGCTTCATGCCCTTAAAATCGAAAGAAATCGCTTAACTGTCGATGAAAACGGCCGGGCCAAACCCATTGGAACGGGGCAATTTGAGACGTTGCCGGTCGGCCTTGTTTTTCGTTCAGTCGGGTATCGGGGCGCGCCCATTCCCGGAGTTCCCTTTGATTTAAAATCCGGAAAGATTCCCAATCAAGAAGGGCGAGTTCTTTCCGCTGATTCAAAAAGCCCATGCGTGGGGGAATACGTGGTCGGATGGGCCAAAAGAGGGCCTAGCGGTCTTATTGGTACTAACCGAGCCGATTCGGTCGCGACGGTTAAATGTATGTTGGAAGACGCTCTAGCTGGGAAATTCGGATGGGAAACCGCGTCCTTCGACCAGCGCTCTTCAATGGATGAATTTCTCCGCCAAAACCGCCGCCGGTTTGTTTCTTTTTCTGACTGGAAAAAACTCGATCAAATTGAAATTGAAGAGGGAAAAAAGAAGGGCAAGGCGCGTGAGAAATTTTCCCGCGTATCGGATATGCTTGGCATTCTTGATTCAACCGTTGGGACCGCGTAATTTGAAACGCCTTACGTGGGCTCTCCTCCTCATTTGTCCGAGCTTATCCCCCGCCCAACCGGTGGTTTCCCCGGCGGATATCGGCTTTCTTGAAAGAGGCTTGTCCGTTGTCGAGGCGCGTCATTTAAAGAGCGCAAAAAAAGAAATTGCCGAAACGCTTATTGGGCGAAAACTTTTGGCTGAAACCGCTTTTGTTTCCGTTTCAATTGGGAATGTCCCATCGAATCGCTTGGTCGAATACGCCTTTGACCCGCAGCCGCGTCTTTTATTCAATAAAAACGCTTTGATTTTGCCCGCTTCTCCGGAGCTTGATCTGGCTTTGATTCGAGCCTTGTCCATCGCCTCTTTGGAACTTCCGGTTGCGACCAAGGACAGTTTTTTCTTCGCGCGGGTCAACCGCGTTTTATTCGCGAGCCAATACAGTTCTCGGCATCCAAAATTCGCAAGAGCTTTTGTTGCAAAAGTTTCGGAGGCGAAAAAACTCTTTTCAGAGGGAATCGGGCGTGGGGAAATGGAGGGGGATTTGGAAAAAACCGCTTTTGACGAGGTTCTTTTCGCGCAAGACCCGTATTTGCTCTATCAAGCCGCAGACGCAGTTCCATTTGTTTCCCAGATCGAGGATTTTACGCGGCTATATGGGCCCAACTTTGACGGGGTCACCCCGCAGGCAGGGGGCAAGATTGTGATCGTTCAGGGGAAAGTCTATCCTGGAATTTTATTTGATGATTCCGTAAAGATTATTCAGTGGGGCGGCCTTCGGCGCGTAAACCAAATCCACTTTTATAATAATCAGGATTTGGAACTCTTTTCCCAAAAAGATGCGTTGAGGCCTCGTTAAAGCTTTCGGAAAAATATACTTTCCTTGGACTGAAGAGGTTGGGCTTTGTCGTCGATCATTTGCACGCTGTGCGCCGCGGAAAGAGCGGTGTCCCGCGAGATGATATTTTTTTGCAGCAGATTTTTAAGCCACATGTCCTTGGAAACCATTCCGACCGAGGCCCCGGCTTGAATCGCGTCGTTAATGGCTTCGAGTCTTCGCTCGCGAATGAGCTGACGGACAGCCGAGGTCGCGAGCAAAACCTCGGGCGCAATCACCATGCCTTTGCCATCGGCTCTCGGCAAAAGCTCCTGGGAGATGACGGCTTCAATGGTCGAGGCGAACTGATCGCTGAGGACTTGTTGATCGGCTTCCGGAAAAGAAGAGATGATTCTTTGGGCTGTTTTCGACGCGTCCCGTGTGTGCAAGGTCGTGATGACTAAGTGCCCCGTTTCCGCGGCGAGCATCGCGGCTTGAATGGATTTTGAATCCCGCATTTCCCCGATGCACAAAATGTCCGGATCCTGGCGCAGGGCGTCCAAGGTTCCCGTTTCAAAAGAAGGAGTGTCGATGCCCACTTCCCGTTGAACGAAAATGCAGCGGGCGGGTTTGAAAATAGTTTCGATGGGGTCTTCAATCGTGATTATCTTTTGGGGCCTTCCGGTCTGATTGAGATGTTCGAGCATCGCGGCCATGGTCGTGCTTTTTCCGCTTCCGGTGGGGCCGGTGACCAAAATGATTCCCGTTCTCCGGGTGATGAGATTGCCAACGACGGGCGGAAGCCCTAAGGCGGCCAGCGGGTAAATTTTGCTGGTGATGATTCTTATGGTCGCTCCCATCGTTCCCAGTGCGTGGTAGAGAGAAAAACGGAAACGTCCCAAAGGCTCGATGGCTCTTGAGAAATGGAGCTTAAACTCTTTTTTGAAGGCGTCGATCTCGTTTTGGTCGATAAAGGGTTTGATGAGCGTCATGATTTGATCCGAAGTTACCGCAGGATGTTTTAAGGCCGCTATTTCACCTGAAACTCGGACCATTGGGGCGGAATTATGAAGGAGATGAAGATCGCTTCCACCCACCGCGATCGCTTCCGATAAAAGTTGGCTTAAAGTCAGATCTTTGTCAGACATAAAGTTATGGTTCCCCTTGGTTGTATCAAATTTGTGACAGAATGGTAAAAAAACGGTAAAGAGTCCGGTTCATGTATTTTTTATTCCCTGAGGGCAGAAGGATTTAAATAAGCAGGACTGACATAAGGGCTTTCTCGCCGCGCAGACTCTTCTACCATGCCGAACCATCGCATGTCCGAAAAAAATCCATTCTTTTCGCGGAATCACCGCCATTAAATCTTTCTCAATAAGCGCGGGGTTAGTCTTTTTCGTCAGCCCCAACCTGAACGAGACGCGTTTGACATGGGTGTCGACGACGATTCCTTCCGCGAGGCTAAAAGCCGTTCCGAGAATGACGTTGGCGGTTTTTCTGGCGACGCCGCGCAGCCTAATCAATTCGGCCATGGTCTTGGGGAGTTTCCCATTAAAGTCTTTGAGAAGAGTCCTTGCCGATTCTTGAATCGACAAGGACTTTGAGCGAAAAAAACCGGTTGGGCGGATGATGGACTCAATTTCCTTGATATCGGCTTTGACGTAATCTTCAATGGCTGGGTATCTCTTAAAAAGATGAGGGGTCACGGCGTTGACCCTTTTGTCGGTGCATTGAGCGGATAAAATCGTGGCGACGGCCAGTTCCCAGGGGGATCCGAAATTGAGTTCGCATTGGGCGTCGGGATAAAGCGTTTTAAGGCCTTTGAGAACCTTCGCGGCTTGTTCGGCGCGTTCCGTGACCCTCATTTCTTCTTTATGTAATAATAATCGAGTCCCAAGCCAATCGGGTCGTCATGAAAATCCCGAACTTCCCGTCTCAAGGCGTAAATGGCGGTCGGATGCGCGACCGGAATATTCAGGGCGCTTTCGCTCGCGAGCTTGAGAATTTCTTCTGTTAATTTTTTTTGTTTAAGGCGATTGCCGGTTGAAGCGAATTGTTCGAGAAGCGAATCCATCTTGGGGTCCTTATATTCTTGATCAAGAGGATAGCGGCCGTTTGAGTCATAAAATGCGTAGAGAAAATTATAGGCGTTGGGATAATCGGCATACCAGCCGCGCATGAAAATCGGCATCAAATGCTTTTCGCTTTTGTCCAAGAAAGAAGGCCAATCAAGCCCGCGAATATCGATATGAAACTTCGGGTTGAGCGCTTCCACGTTCTTTTTCAGGATAAGGGCAGCGGCCATGCGATTTTCAGAGCCGGTATTATAAGTGAGAGTGAAATGAAAGCCTTTTTCCCACGCTTGTCCATGAAAGGCTCGCTTAAAATGAGAGACGGCTTTTTGAAGATTATAAGAACGGTAAGGAAAGCGTGTGTTGGCCTGTAAAAGTTTTTGGGGGACGACGCTTTTAGCCAAGGTTCCTTCGCCTTTTAAGGCGTCGCGGACAAATGTGGGGGCGTCAAAGGCGTAGGTCATGCCGAGGCGGATGTCACGGTCTGAGAAAAAATCGGGAGGTATCCCGTCTTCTCCCAGATGGCCGGAGCCGATGTCGCGATTAGCCATGGGACTAATATGGAAAGTAAAGAAAAATACCGGGTCGGTGGCTAATCGCGCCAGGTGGGGAATAATTCTCACTCCGGGGATATTGGAAACTTCGCTTAAGAAAACGGGAGATACGCTGATAGCGTCGGCGCCCCCGGCTTTAAGCATTAATTTCTGAGTTGAAAATTCAGGAATGGTGCGAATAATTACCTGGGAAAGAGAAGCGGGTTTTCTCCAATAATGATCATTTCTTTTCAGGATGATGTATTTGGAAATGGAATTCCATAGCGCGAGTTTAAACGGCCCGCTTCCATCCATGTGATTTCGCAGATAGCTGCGGTCTTCAGGGGGATTATTGAAATGGGCGAGAGAGGCCAACGTTCCATCCCAGTCTCCATGTTCAACGGCCCAACTCTTCGGCAAAACATAGGACCAGTGGGCCATGATTGAGAGAAAAGGGGCAAAGGGGCGCTTAAGAGTGATCACGACGTCGTTTCCTTCGACGCGGACGGCTTTAAGCGCTGCGGCAAAAATGGATTTAAGGGACGTTCCTTTTTCCTGGGTGGAACTGATCCCTAGAATGGGTTCTAAAAGGAGACCCGAGGGGCCGCCGGGCCGATCCATGAGCATAAAGCGAAGCAAGGAGTAGCGAACATCCTCGGGAGTTAAAATTTTTCCATCTTGAAAGTGAATGTCTTTGCGGATATGAAATCGGTAGACTCTTCCGCCCGAAGAAATGCCTCCATTTTTGACCGAAGGAACTGTGCTCGCTATTAAAGGAATTAGGCGCGTAGCGGAATCGGCGTCAAAGCCAATCAACGTATCATAAACGTTAAAAATAACGTTTTGGCTGGCGCTGTCATAAGGATAAGCCGGGTCGAGGCTTGTGATTTCATCAACCTGAGCGAGAATGAAGGTTTGGGATGAAGCAGAGAACGCCGGACGCGTTAGCGTTAGTAAAATTAAAAATAATCCCCATATTTTTCCCATAAGAGAAGTATAGAATATAGGGACATAGCGGAGTGTTCCACAAATTCATTTGCATTCGTCACCCCGACGAAAGTCGGGGTCCAGGCCCGCGTAAAAGACTGGATTCCGGCTTTCGCCGGAATGACGACGAGGCAAATGTAAGGAAGCGTTGGGGACACTACACTAGCCTCAGGCGGCGTAACAAATTTGTCATTGATTTTAAGGGAAGAGTTGTTATACTTTTGTTTGAGATGCGGAAATTTTGTGGAGGCTTAGAGGTTCTATGAGCGAGCGATATTGGATTTTTCAAAACAGTCAAGTCATCGGCCCTTTTTCGGTGGAGGATCTATTGTCTCGCCCGGATTTTTCCGATGACGCCTTGGTCTGCCCTGAGGGGCGGCAAGGCACTGACGCCGGAGATTGGCAAAGAGCGAGTTTAATGCCTTCCATTGTGCAGGCGATGTCCAAGCCTAAATCGCCGGTTCCCCAAGCTGCGCAGAGTCAGGCCGTTCCGAGCGTGGAATCCGGTGGCGACGCTCTTTTAGTTAAGGAATTGAGTTTGTTAGGGGCTGTCCATGAGAAATTGGGAGCCTTAGGACAAAGCGTGAGTCAGATGCAGGAATCGGTTAAAGACGTGCGGAGAGAGTTGGACGGCTTCCGATCTAAATTTGATGGCGACAATCGGCAAAGCGAAAATTGGAACCGGCGAATTAAAAACCTAGAGGATCTGTCCGCGTCCTTTGGCGGCTTGAAAGACAATATAGAGAAAATTTCCTCCGATTCTCGCGCTCAAGGAGCTTTGCTCGAGGAATCGACCCGCTCGCAGAAGCGTTTAATCGAGGAACTTAATCAGAAGCTGGAGGCTCTCCCTCTGTCTGGGCAAGGAAGCGCGGCTCTTGAGACGCAAGTTTCGGATTTAAATTCCCGCATCCAAGAGCTGACGGAAAAAGTCGAGGGGGGTGCGCAGAATTCCGCTTTAAGCGCGTCGTTAGAGGAGTTGCGGGGAATGCTCGGCGGACTTAAGGATGAAGTTGCGGAGCTAAAACTCAGGCAAGAGCCCGCCGCTTCCGCGATCACCTCATTAGAACAGCCGTTGGGGTCTGCGATGGCCCAACCCGTTTCACCTCAAACGTCGCCGGAAGGGGCTTCAGTCGGGGTCGCGGGGTTTCCCCCTTCTCCGTTTGCCCCGCCGGCTTCCATGTCCGAAGCGCCTCAACCGTCCTCCATGGAAACGACGTTCCCTCAAGTCCCGGACAGCGCAGCGCCGGAGTTTATTCTCCCAACCGGCAACATCCCTGATTCAAATCCAGCCGCGTCTCCGGACATGCCCATGGACATCAGTCAACCGTCCGGTTTTGGAGACAGTCTTATTCAGCCTGGCGCTCCCGTTGGCGCGGAGGCGCCGATGGGGATTTCAGCCGAACCGGCATCTGCGGACAGTTCTTCTCTCTTTGAATCTCCATCCGAAGCAGCAGAAGCCACGGCCAAAGCGCAGAAAAAACCGAAGAAGGGAACCTGGTTTTTGATTTCGATCGTTGCGGGAGGCGCTTTGTTTGCTCTCGCTTATGTCCTAGGCCTTATTCCCGGGCTGGAGCTTGCCAAGCCAAAACCTGCCGCTCAGCGCTTGCCTCTTGTTTCATCGCCGCCATCTCTTCCCATGCCTAAGCAGTCGCCGATTGCCGCCCCGGCTCCGCTTCCGCCGGAGCAGGAAACAGCCTTCAAGGATTCCGCGATTCAGATGGTCCAAAATTGGCCGCTATCTTCGGGCGGAAAAACAGTTTCCCAAGCCCTGAGAGCGACCAACGGCCCCTTAGGAGACTTGAGTCCTTGGAGCGCCGAAAAAATCAAGGATAATCTCTACCAGGTCAATTATCAACCCCCTCCCTCGATGAATGGAATGCGGAAATCCTACGAGTTCCAGGCGGATTTGTCTCTTCATAAGGTCGTCGGACAAAATCAGGCGGCGGTGAATTTGTTGTCCGGAAAGTCCCAATTTCATCCCATGAAGAAAAAATTGATAAGGCGCCCGTTGGTCAAGAAGAGAATTCACGTGGTTAAAGGAAAGAAGTTCGCCTCAAGAAAGAAAGTCGTCGCCAAGAAAGCCGTCGTGAAAAAAACGGAAGAGAAAAAAGGCGACATCATGCCGGGCATTCCAAGTCCGCAACCGGCGACCGGGAGTTCTTCAGCCATGCCCCTTCCGAGATCCTCTCACGCGGCTCCAACGGCTCAGCCCCAGGCGGCGTCTTCATCGGGGCAAAGTCAGAATCAAGAGTTGGACCAGTTGCTCAAACCCTGAGGCTTATATGGAGATGGCGCGTTCCTTGAGGCAGGTGGAAGGAAGCTTAGGCATCCTTTGCGACCGCGTCTCCGTTCAAAGCGCGCGCTTGGATGAACTTCTCTTCCGCGCCCAGAGAATCGCCTTAAGCGTCAAGAACGGACATAAAAACCCCGATATGATGTTTGGATCCGATCTCCAGCATTTCCGGCAAGAAATTAGGCGCTTCGGTTTTGACGTCGCCGCCGTGCCCAATCGAGTCGGGGCGATTGAACGCGCCGCCGAATATGACGAAGCTTCCGTCAAGGCCGCACAGTCTTTGATGAGAGTTTGCGAGCGTTTAAACCGGGATGTCAAGGCCTTGCATGATAAGGCCTTGCTGGCCCATCAACATATGAGGGAAGCGGAATATAAAATCGAAGCTTGGTATTTAGTTCAAGATATTCAAGAGATGGTCCAACGCGCGCAATCTCTGCCCAACATCGCGAATCGAATCGTGCTGCGCATCAGCAGCCCTCAGGGAGGGTGATGCGGAGATTTTGGCTTTTGTGGATCGCCCTATTATTGTGCGTGCAAGCGCGCGCCACGGCCAAGGCCGTGGACGCATCCACTCAAACTGTTGACGCCCGCATTGACGCCGAGGTTCAAGAGGTCAGAAAAGAAGGAGATCAGGCATTTTTAGAAGGACGCTTCAAAGACGCTAAAAATTCCTATCGCTATCTGGAAGTGATGGGCTCAGGAGTTGATCGCCCCGATGAAAATTTGGCGATTTTAGATCGGGACTTGGGCGATAACGACCAAGCCTTGGCCCATTGGTTGAGAGCTTCCTTAAGCTCCAATGCGGACGGATTTGTTTTTAATCAAAAAGGCTGGTCGTATCTTTCCGCGGGAGATTTCCGAGACGCCAAGGAGGCCTTTTCTCAGGCGCTGAAGTACTCTTTAAATTCGGCTCAGCAGGCGGAGTCTTATTTGGGAATGGGTATTGAGGAGAACTTAGATGGTCACCCAAAGTTGGCCATTAAACCCCTCAGCCTCTGTTTGACCAAGAGCCCCTATATCCTTTCTGTCGCTTACAACAAGACCGGAGAGACGGAACTGCGCTTGGGAAACCCGGAAGCGGCATTGGCTGCTTTGAATCAAAGCGTGGGCCTGGATCTTTTTAACTTTGAGGCCATGGTTGATTTGGCCAGGCTTCAATTTAAAATCGGAGAAGATAAGGATGCTTGGATTCTTTACCATCATCTCATAGCTTTGGACCCCGGCAATGCCGTCTTTATCAAAATTCTCAACTCCATACAGAAATACTTGGTGGAGCCGCCCAGTCAGATCCTGCCGGAAAGGCGGATTTCAAGACCTTTTTTGTCAGGGGATATTTCAACGGAAGAAGATGTTTCGAGCCCCACCATTCGCGTTGCTCTCTTCTGCGGAGAAAAAGGACGGCCTCATACGATGACGCGAGTCTATTTTATGACGAACCGTTCGTTTAAGCTGGTGTCCAACAATAACGAAGTGATCCGTGACAATGTCGCGCCTTATAATCAATGGCAGATTTCTTTCGAATCGGAAAACGGGCTGGTAGAAGTCCGTGATACCGAAGACAATATCGAATATGCGACGAAAGAACCGTTTAAAATCATTCCCTCTTCGGGATCCTTGGGCTCAGTTTTGCTTAAAAGCGCTCATTTTTCAAGTACGGTTGGATTTGATTCCGGGGACCGGGAGTTGCGCGGCGCAATCGAGGTCTTTCCCAATCCCAACGGATTTAAGCTGGTCAATGAGACCGGAGTTGAGGATTATCTCTATGGGGTGGTCGGGCGGGTCATGAGCGGGCAAAGCCCGATGGCGGCCCACCAGGCCGAGGCGGTGGTTGCCCGCACGACGGCTTTGTGGTATAAAAGTTTGGGGCGGCCCAACCTGGAAAAAACCGATATTTGCGATTCTTCCGCTTGTCAGAGTTATCGCGGCGTCACTTCTGAGATGAGTCGGTCAACAAAAGGCGTTCAAGACACTCTCGGTGAGGTTCTATCTTATGACGGCCGCGTCGCCAAGGCCGCATGGCACCAGGATTGCGGAGGGTTTACGGAAGACGGCGCGGACTATCCGGATCCTGCGCTTAAAAATTTGGTTTCGGTTGCCGATGCGCCGACAGAGATTCCTCCTTCCGCGTCGCTGACGCCTTCCCCAAAGCGCGACGTGGACGCTCGGCCTTCGGCCTTGACCCCGCCGTCATCTCCGGCTGATTTTGAGCGTTGGATGCACGGTTTTCCTCCAGATAACCTTTTCTCAAATAATGCCGCGATTCGGCAAACTTTTTCCCGGTGGGTGAGAATTATCCCTTCGGATTCCATTCGGCAAAGAATTCAGGCCTTTAAAGACATCGGAAAAATCAAGCGCATTGAAATCAATCGCAGATCGGCAACCGGACGGGTTTTGCAGATGACGGTAGTCGGGGCCAAGGGACGCTGGATCGCCCAGGGGTTTTCCCAAATTCAGAAAGCGATGTCCCCGCATTCGCTGCGCTCAAGTCTTTTCACTATTACGCCCGTTAAAGATGGAAGATTTGTCCAATTTTTCATTTTGTGGGGAGCGGGAACTGGGAGCGGTCTTGGGCTTTGCATGGATGGAGCCTTGGGGCAGGCGAGCTTGGGCATATCTCCACGCGGTATTCTTGCCAAATACTTTCCTAAATACCACATTGAGAAAGCCTACGGAACTTCTTTCGAAAAAAAACCTTCTCCGGGTTCGGGAAAATCTTCACGGAAAAAACGCGCGATCAATAAGCGTTGGAAAAAACACAAGTCCATCAAGAAAAAGGCCAAGGAGAAAACTTCCGATTCGTTGCCTAAAGCGAAAAATTAGCCCCTTAGCGGGCGCTCGGGCCTCCATCGATAAAGAGAAAGGAAACAGGGAACCCATAGCGGCGGCTTAAAATGGGGGCCTGTTGTTTTAGGAACTCCATCAGCTCTTTCTGGCGGCGCAGTCTTTCGGCTTGTTGGCCATGGCTTCTTTCCCCATTTTGCGAGATGCCTAGATCCATCGCGAAAACGACATTGAGAGGGGCGCCGGTTTCTTTTTCAAGGAGGGCTTGGTTTTTCTTGTAGGTTTCAAGTTTATAGAGGACTTTCCCTTCCAGGACGTGTTCCTTGGCTAAAAGAACGCGGGAGGATTTCGCTTCCACGAGATAGGTCGTTCCTTCCGGGCTTTTGACAAGAGCGTCGATCTCGGTGGTATAGCGGCCTTCGGGGTCGAACAGTTCGTGTCCGCTTTGGAGCACCTGATAACCCTCTTTATAATAGTGTTCGAGCGTTTTAAGCTCTAAAAGAAGCCCAGTGTAGCGGCTGTAGATCACGCCTTCTGATATTTTCTGCAGCGAATCCTTATCGTAATTGGCGGTTAGCTCATTGAGGGCTTTACGCATATCTGGGGCGTTTTTTGGAATTTGAGCGATGTCGTCCAAGTAAACAAAGCGGAAGCGGTTGCCATAAGATTTATTAAGCCGCGCTTCTTCGAGCTTTAAGAAATTTTTAATCTCCTGATATCCCCGGGCGTCAAAACCCAAGACGACCCGATCTAAAGGGCCAAATTGCCGTTCCGCCTTTCCACCTTTTTTGAATTCCGTCTCGACCTCTTTGATGTAGGAGGAAACGCGGCGAATCCCTTCTTCGATCTCGGATTTGGGATTGGGCGAAGGGTGAAAAAAGACCCGATGAGTGTAGATTGCGGTTCTCTGCCCATCGATGCGGGTGATGGCGTCCAGCCAGGTTAAAGTCTCATCCATGTGTTCGTTGATTTTTTCGAGAGGATGTTGGGGCGCTACGTGTTCGATAATTTTAATCTTCGCCCAAACGTCCGCGTAAGAATCGTCCATGACCCCTAGGCTCTCGCGGAGATCCATTTTTCCTTGATAGAGGTTGACCAGGTGATGCACTTCCTGGTAGTACTGCGCCGCTTTTCCGGAAATCCGCACGCCGTCATCGTTGACGACAAAAGACGATTTTTCTTCAACGGGATTGGGCAATTGCGCTTCTTGAGAAGGGCGAATGCTCCCGTCAAATAAAGGAGAAGAGGATAAATCTTCCGGCCGTTCCGATTTTAGGGGCGTGAAACGACTGGAATCCGCGCCAAGCATGTGTTTGATCTGGCGGGAAATTTTCTTTGTGGACTCCTTGATGGCTTTAGGAAAATTCTTGACGGAAGACTTTTGAGCGGTTTTTTCCTCTTCAATCCGAGGGCTTGTTTCTTCCCTTAGAAGAGAGCGCGGAATTTGAACTCCATCGGGAGAAAGCGCTCTGTCAAGGTTTAGAGAATCTTCCAGCGATATCGGAAGATTAGGATTTACGGGAGATTCAATCGAGAGAGCCGGAATTTCTGGGGGTAAAGATTCTTGGGAATGGATGGCCTCGCCTTGAGATTTACCGACGATGAAAATGAGTGATAAAAGAGTGAAGCCGGCCAAGGAATTTGTTTTGATTTTTTGGGAGCGACGCTTTTGTGTTTTCATGTAACTGTTGTAACATTCCTGGCGCATGAGCGTATGGGTCTAAAGGCCCAGAAGGTTTCCGGCAAAAGGCCCAGTAGGGTGATATTTTAAAAGAGCGGAAAAAAGAGTTATAGTATGAATAAAGGCTGACATTCAAACGATAGATGGAGTTCCAATGACAATTCAATCTAAGGACGCGCCCCGAACCCAGACAAAACCCGTAGAAGAACTTGAATCCGTGACTATTCGCTTCGCCGGGGATTCCGGTGATGGTATTCAATTGACGGGCATGCAATTTACGACCTCGACCGCTCTTGCGGGAAACGATTTGTCGACGCTGCCGGATTATCCCGCGGAAATTCGCGCTCCCGTCGGAACTCTCCCCGGCGTTTCGGGGTATCAGATTCATTTCAGTTCCCGCGAAGTGCTAACCCCGGGGGACGCTCCCGATGTTTTGGTGGCGATGAACCCGGCGGCCTTGAAAGCGAACGTCAAGGACCTTAAAAAAGGCGGGATTTTAATCGCGAACGTGGATTCGTTTACGCCTCAAAATTTGACAAAGGTCAGCTACGAGAAAAATCCGCTTGAGGACGGATCGCTATCGGACTTTCGCGTCATCAAGGTTGACTTGTCTCGACTGACGGGAAATTCTTTGAGCGGCTTGGCCTTGACCAAGGTCCAAGTTGAGCGCTGTAAAAACTTTTTTGCGTTGGGAATGATGTATTGGCTTTACGATCGCCCGATGGAAGGAACGCTTAAATGGATTGAGGCTAAATTTAAAAAGACGCCCCTTCTCATCGACGCGAATAAAAAGGCCCTTTTAGCCGGGAACGCTTACGCCGAGACAGCTGAGATCTTTGGATACCACTACCGGGTTAGAAAAGCCTCCTTGGCGCCGGGGCTTTACCGCAACATTACCGGAAATGAGGCGACGGCCTTGGGCTTTATCGCGGCGGCGCAGGCCTCGGGGTTGGGGTTGTGGTACGGTTCGTACCCGATTACTCCGGCTTCCGACGTTTTGCACGAGCTTTCCAAACATAAGGTTTTTGGCGTTAAGACCTTTCAAGCGGAGGACGAGATTGCCGCCATTGGATCAGCGATTGGCGCGTCGTTTGGCGGGCATTTGGCGGTGACTGGAACAAGCGGCCCGGGAATCGCCCTTAAATCCGAGGCGATAGGCCTTGCGGTTATGACGGAGTTGCCGGTGGTTATCCTTGATGTTCAGCGTGGCGGCCCCTCGACCGGTCTTCCAACCAAAACCGAACAAGCGGATCTTTTGCAATGCCTTTACGGACGGAACGGCGAAAGCCCTGCGCCCGTCATCGCGGCGTCTACGCCGTCGGATTGCTTTGATGCGGCGCTGGAAGCCTGCCGAATCGCGATCAAATATATGACGCCCGTCTTTCTTTTGACCGACGGCTATTTGGCTAACGGGTCCGAGCCGTGGAAAATTCCAAGCGTTTCCGACATCAAGAAATTCGTGATGGCGACGCTTCCTTCCGTGGATCAGTTTAAACCGTATCTGAGAGACGAGAAAACCTTGGCCCGGCCTTGGGCCTCTCCGGGACTAGCGGGTTATGAGCACAGAATCGGTGGAATTGAAAAGCAGGAGATCACCGGCAATGTCAGCTACGATCCGGAAAACCATGAGAAAATGGTCCGCTTGCGGGCGGCCAAGGTCAATAAAATTAGCCAGGAAATTCCCCCAACGCAAGTTCTAGGCCCTACTAAAGGAAAGGTTTTGGTCATCGGATGGGGAAGCACTTACGGCGCAATTTCCGCCGCCGTTAAGAATTTGCAGAATAAGAAAGAATCGGTATCGGCGATTCATTTGCGCTATTTGAATCCGCTTCCTTCCGATTTGGGAGATTTGTTGGCAGGCTTTGAAAAGATCGTGGTTGCGGAGATGAATTTGGGGCAACTCCTCAAAGTCATTCGCGCGAAATTCGCCATTCCGGCGATTGGGTTTAATAAGGTCAAGGGCCAGCCCTTTAAAATAGCGGAAATCGAGAGCTTCGTTGAGACGGTTTTGAGAGGATCATAAATGGAAAACCACAAGGAAATCGAAAATCTTCCGGCTTCGGGACCGGTTCTGTCCCGCAAGGACTTTGTCTCCGATCAGATGGTGCGTTGGTGCCCCGGCTGCGGAGACTTCGCGATTTTGGCCACTGTTCAAAAGCTGATGCCGGCCTTGGGCATCCCGCGCGAAAAAATCGTCTTTGTCTCGGGAATCGGATGTTCATCCCGATTTCCCTACTACATGAACACCTATGGATTTCACTCAATTCACGGCCGCGCCCCAACGGTGGCGACCGGGCTCAAGTGCGCCCGGCCTGATTTGATGGTTTGGGTCGTCACCGGCGACGGGGACGGGCTTTCCATTGGCGGCAATCACCTCGTTCATGCCTTAAGACGCAATGCCGATATTAAGATTCTCCTGTTCAATAACCGCATTTACGGCTTGACCAAGGGGCAGTTGTCTCCAACTTCCGAGATGGGGAAAAAAACCAAATCGACCCCTTATGGCTCGATTGATTATCCGCTTAATCCAGTTGCCGTCGCCCTCGCGTCCGAAGCCACGTTCGTGGCCCGGGCCGTGGATACGGATTTAAATGCCTTGTCCCAGGTTTTGGATAAGGCCGCCAAGCATAAGGGTTCCGCCTTAATTGAGATTTTCCAGAACTGCATCGTCTTTAACGATGGAGCGTGGGCGGAAGTCTCAGACAAAAGCCTGCAAAGCGAGGCGACCTTGGTTTTGGAGCACGGCAAGCCGCTGGTATTTGGAAAAAATAAAAATAAAGGTATTCGCCTGAAGAATTGGAATTTGGAAGTCGTGGAATTTGAACCCGGAAACGTGCCCGCCGATGTTTTGATTCATGACGAGACCTCGGCTCCCTTGGCTTATCTTTTGTCCCATATGGATCGTCCGAACTTTCCGGTTCCCCAAGGGGTGTTTCGCAATGTTTCCCGCCCGATTCTCCATGAGATGATGGAGGCTCAGGTTGCCGAGGCGAAAAAATCATCCTCTGCGGATTTAGAAAAGCTGCTCAAGGGATCCGAAACTTGGACTGTGGCGGCTTAGGAGAAAACCATGAAACTATTGGAATATGAAGGAAAAGAACTCTTGAGAGCAGTCCAGGTGCCGCTCCCGGAATTTGGAGGCGTCATTGATAAGCCGGCGCAGGTTAATTCCATTTTAAAGCGGTTGAAGAAAGGTCCCTGGGTTTTAAAGGCCCAGGTTTTAGCCGGAGGCCGCGGCAAGGCCGGTGGAGTTAAATTGGCCAAAACCCCGGCCGAGGCCCGCGCTTTTGCCAAAGCGATGATTGGAATGAAGATGGCAACTCATCAGACCCATGGCCAAACGCTCAAGGTCGAGCAGGTTTTGGTTGAACAGGGCGTAAAAATTGAAAAAGAATTCTATTTTTCCGTTGCCATCGATAGAAAAATAGGCTCCCCGGTTCTGATTGTCTCTTCCCAAGGTGGAATGGAAATCGAGACCTTGGCCTCGGAACATCCGGAAGAGATCATCAAAAAGCCCGTGGATTCGGTTTACGGGCTTTTGCCTTTCGCGGCGAGAGCCCTGGCCTTTGAGCTGGGAGTTCCGGCGGAATATGTTTCTTCCTTTACCAAGACTGCAATGACCTTGGTTAAACTCTTCATCAATAAAGACATGAGTTTGCTCGAAATTAACCCCTTGGTCTTGACCCCGAAGGGTTTTGTGGCCTTGGACGCCAAAATCGTGACCGACGATAACGCCTTATTTCGCCACGCGGATTTCGCCTCAAGAGTCGACATCGAATCTTCTCCCGCTGAGAAAGAAGCCAAAAAGCACGACATTTCCTATGTCGGGCTTGATGGAAACATCGGATGCATGGTCAACGGCGCGGGGCTAGCCATGGGGACGATGGACACCATCGCCTTGGCCGGAGGCAGTCCGGCGAATTTCTTGGACGTGGGTGGCGCTGCCAATCAGGAACGGGTTGAGCGGGCTTTCAAAATCATTCTTAAGGACCCGAAGGTCAAAACGATCTTAGTCAATATCTTCGGCGGCATTGTCCGCTGCGACATGATCGCCGAAGGCATTTTGGCCGCGCTCAAAAAAATGAAGCTGAAGGTTCCCTTGGTTGTTCGTCTGGAAGGAACTAACTCCGACAAGGGCCGGGAAATTTTAGACCGTTCGGGAACCCGCTTGATCACAGCTTCCAGTCTCTGGGATGCCGCGCAAAAAAGTGTTCAAGCCGCAGGGGGGAAAATCTAATGCCTATTTCTATGAAATACGAGGGCGGCATTGTCCCGTCCTTAAAATCTTGTGAGGAGAGGGACTAATGAGCATTCTGTTAAATAAGGATTCTCGCATCATCGTTCAAGGCTTTACGGGATCGGCGGGCTCTTTTCATGCGGAAAAGTGCATGGAATACGGCTCTCAAATTGTAGGGGGAGTCACTCCCGGACGCGGCGGCGCGACTCATTTAGACCGCCCGGTGTTTAATACGGTGGAGGAGGCGGTTAAAAAGACCGGGGCGAATGTCTCCCTAATTTTTGTTCCCGCGCCTGGCGCGGCTGATTCCGTCATGGAGGCGGGAAAAGCCGGCATTCCTCTTATCATTTGCATTACCGAAGGAATTCCCGTTTTGGACATGGCCAAGGCCAAGCAGTTCTTAAAAATTTATGCTCCGCAGACCAGGCTTATAGGCCCCAATTGCCCCGGGGTCATTACTCCCGAGGAGTCTAAGGCTGGCATCATGCCAGGCTATATTCATAAGAAAGGCCCCATTGGGATCATCTCTCGTTCGGGAACCCTGACTTACGAGGCAGTGCATCAATTGAGTCAAAAAGGGCTCGGGCAGTCGACAGTAGTCGGAATCGGTGGCGATCCGATCCCGGGGTCAAATTTCGTGGACATTTTGGATTTGTTTGAGCGCGATCCTCAAACGGAAGCGATGGTCATGATCGGGGAAATCGGGGGCTCGGCTGAGGAAGATGCGGCAGCTTTTTACAAAGCTCACATGAAAAAGCCTCTCTTTATTTTCATCGCTGGAAAAAGCGCTCCTCCGGGACGGCGAATGGGGCATGCCGGGGCCATTGTTGAGGGCTCCTCCGGTACCCATGCCTCCAAAATCGAGGCTTTGAAAAGCGCTGGCGCGGTCGTGATCGAGAATTTAAGCGATATCGGCGCAACGGTCGCCCGGAATTTCAAACCCGTCGCGGTTTAAAGATAAGATTCCTTAAAAAAGGGGACAGTCCCCTTTTTATTTCCTCGCTTACAAACCAGTCTATAGTTTGGGATACATATGGTTGGGAAACATGCTAATGTTTAGGCGTGAAACTCGATGGCCGCACCCTCAGCCACGAGACGTCCGAGGAATGAGGCGCTCCCAGTTCTTCGGACCACGGTTGACCTGATTTGAGCTGGTCTTTGCCGTTGTCGTTTGAAGATAAGAAGAAAGTCATCGTAGGCCGTTCCTCTTTCTTTTTTGCTTCTTTTTTTCTGTGAATTGCTGTGGACAACTTCTCAACGGCGTCCCCAGCCATGCCTCAACTCTCACGACCTTCTTCCCTGCCAGTATGCACAAGCCGGCGTTTGATAGTCCAGCGATTGATGCAACCGCCCGACGAAGATATTGTCGAGAAACCGGCCCCGACCGTCCATGCTGATTCGGACCCCGGCATTCTCCAGCCGCCCGAGGTAGTCCTCGCTCGTAAAGATCCGCCTCAAGCGCATCGTCGGAACTCCGGCCTGTCATCGGGGCCGAAAACACGCCAGGCAATCCTTCCAGAGCCTGCTTTTTCCACCGCGTAATCGCCGTCGGATGAACCTCGTAGCGGGTTGAGCGTCCGGTCTTCCCTCAACGCAGACACCACCACGCGGGCTTTGAAGTCCGCACTATACTGTTTCTGCAGTTTTCGCATCTTTTTGCTCCCCATTTAAGGTCATTTTACCACCTCAGCCCCTGGTCCGAATTTTTGGGAGCGCCTCAGTCTTTGGGCCAGTGGCTCAGGTTGGTCAAGGTTCCGCTCTTGACCTTGCCGTGCTCCCGATAGGACTCGCGCAGGAGGACGGCGGGGGGCGAATTTCGATTGGGTATCGTGTGTATGAACATGCTTACTATAATGTGAATAATAAAGCGTATTTATAATATATAAATACGCGTAAAATGTAATTTGCATGCCTGCATTATGCGCATAAAAAAGATGGAATCTGCTGGCAGGATATAGGTTTTTAAGAAAAACGGGCGGGGAACTTCAGCTTAACGTTCACTATTTTCATTTGATCCTCCAAACCACGTCCTGTTTAGTTTATCATGAGACAGTGAGTTTGTCAGGGGTCTAAAGTCTTAGAAGAGTTCCGGCAAAGGACCTAGTGTGGATGGAGCATTCTACGCGCGGCGGTTTGGTCGCCAATGGCGATGCTCAAGAATACGTTCTTAAGGTTTTTTTTCTCGCCATCTAAGGCTTTGAGCTTTTGTCCGTAAGCGGTCCAGGAGAAGAATTCCCGTGCGATTTTATTGGCCCAGCTTTTCCAGCGCGGCTCCGGTTGTAAAATAGAAGAGAGACGATAGGGGACCATGATAAAATCTTCGACGTCCGTAAAAAGATGAGGCCTTATTTGAGAGCTCCCTTGCATTAAGCGGTCGGCTTCAGCGGACTTTTGAGGCCAATGATTGACGAGATCGGTCAAGGCTTTGGAATCGCTTAAGTTAAGGGCATTGAGCCTGTCGAAAAATTTTTGTCCGCGCTGAAGGTATTCCCCGCGTTCTTGATCGGTGACGGGGCATGCCGCGATGGCTTCTCTCAGTTGAGGCGATAGATTTTTTTCTTCTTTGAGAATGCGGCTGATTTCTCCTTCTAAAAATGCCGCATTGATCCATCGGGAAGATTCCTTTTGGAGATTCCCCAATCTTCGGATGAATTCAAGCGTGATTTCTTTGGGATTTTGTCCTTTCAACGCAAATTCATCAAAAGCCGCGATGGCCTTTTCCGCGCGCGCGATGGTCTTTGATTGAACTTGAAAATCCCTTGGAAGGGAAATCCCTTTTTTTTGGACTTCGCTTAAAAGAGAAAAAAACGTTGCGGGGTCTTTAGCTTGTTGATTTGAAATTTTAATTCCCAACTCCTTGGCTAAAGCCAGAGCTTCTTCTTCGTTTAGACGCAATTTCAGGTTTGAAACATCAAATTTCATTCCATAGGAAGGATAGGAGAGGGTTTTGTAGCCCAGATATCCTGTCACGACTAAAGGGGGAGCTCCCGGGATATTTTCTCTTGCCATTTGACTCTGAAGGGCCGCGACAGCGGGCGAGTATCCGGATAAATTGGAAGCGCTCAAGCGGCTGTAAAAGTTTCCAGTCAAGGTCGTGTCCGGAGACTGGGGGGATGAACCTTGCCGCATTCTGCGGATGATGGCCTTAGACCCGCTGCCGCGTCCTTCAAAGAGATTGTTGAGTATTTCCACTCTCTCTTCGTTGGTCATGGTTTTGTCGGAAAGCATCGAGCGTTCTTGCTTGCTTGCTCGTTTAAGCCGGTAGTAGGCGTTGTGGACGGCGCCAGGATTGGGCTCTAATTGACTCAATTCCTGATTCATCCTGTTTTCAAAGTCATGGTTTCCGTTGGCGTCATCGGCCTCAAGCCCCAAGCCGATAATCGCGCCCGCTTGAGGATTTTTTAAAAGCCAGGCCTCTATTTCCTTAGTCTTTTCGAGACTGTTTTTTGATAGAGAAATTCTGTCTCCGATGGAAGAATGAGCGATTCTTTCGGCTAGGGCTTTAGCGAGCTTCGGATTTGATTCGATAAGGCGTTCTTCTTCTCGAACTTTTTGAGTCAACTGCGCGTTGGTTTGGGAGCGCGCTTGAGAAATAAAAAAAAACAGTCCCATCGTGGCAAGGGCCGTAGAGGAGGCTTTAAAAGAAACTGAGATAGCGGTCTTCGTATTCCGGAAAAAGCCCATAATCTTTTAATTTCTTCCCTAGAACCGGCAAAATATCCTTATCTCCGGAGACGGCCTTTTCAAACAAAGACTCGATTTCCCTCCGATGGCCGTCTTCTTGGAATTTTTCCGGGTTAAACAGGCCGCGCCTTTCCATGTCGCGCAGATGAACGGGAAAAGACCGGGCCGATTCATCGAGAGTAAATTTCATCAAGGCCAATGACCAAGCCGCGTCCGGACATCTGATGACCGCTTGATTGGATAATTCACGTGATTTGATGTCCGCTTGAATTCGAGACGCGACCTCTTTGGGGGATTCGGAAACCACCTGAACTGAAAACCCCTTGTTTTGAAACTGGTATTCAAGGGCTCTTAGAAATTCCCCATAGCTGGATTTAAGCCAATCGGCAAATTCGTTTGATTCGGGGCCGAATCCCTCGAATCTCTCGGCCAAGGTCTGTGGAGTGATGATCCGGGGCTTATGGCTGACGACTTCCCCTTGCCTTAAGCGCGTTTTGTCTTTAAGGTCATCAATGGGGGAGATAAGGTGGTATTCGATATGCGTGGATCCAAAGGTCGCTAAAGCCGCTTTCGGCGCTTCAAGAATGCGGGTGCGCTTTAAATAGTTGAAAATAAGAGACTGGTCCACGCCTTTATTATACCAAAGGGGGACTTGCCGATTCTCGCCTGAAGTTTTACTTTCCGGGGTTTTTGGCCTTGGGAATCAGCCGGTCGAAGTCTTCCCCGCGCAGGGTTTCCTTTGTCCTCAACTCTTCCGCTGCGGCTTTGAAAACTTCCCAGTTGCTTTCAAGAGTGGTCCGAGCCGTCTGGTAGGCGTCTTCTACGAAAGAGTTGACCTCGGCGTCGATGGCCTTTTTGGTCTCTTCGCTCCTCGGCTTTTGGTTTTGTCGTTCGTTTTCAAATCCATAGCTGACGCGCCCGATTTTTTCGGACATTCCAAATTTCATGACCATGTATGTGGCGATTTCGGTCGCTTTTTCAAGATCTGAGGCGCTCCCAGTTCTTCGGACCACGGTTGACCTGATTTGAGCTGGTCTTTGCCGTCTCACCGAAATCTCCGGGGGGCCAAGTTCTATCATCGCCCGCCGCTCCTCAAGTCCAGGGCCCCATTTTTTTAGCCACTCCAGCTCCACTTTCAGCCGACCTATCTGCTCGTAAAGATCCGCCTCAAGCGCATCATCGGGACTCCGGCTTGCCATCTCGTTGAGCGTCCGGTCTTCACTCAACGCGGACACCACCACGCGCGCTTTGAAGTCCGCACTATACTGTTTCTGCAGTTTTCGCATCTTTTTGCTCCCCATTTAAGGTCATTTTACCACCTCAGCCCCTGGTCCGAATTTTTGGGAGCGCCTCTCTTTTGTCGGGCAGGTGGAGCGTGGTCTTAAAAAACCAAGTCTTAGGACGCTTAAAATCCTGGCGTTGGTCTTTGAAATTAAGGCGGGAGAACTTCTTGATGAATCTTCCCGCCGCGCTCCCGCCTATCCTCTCGTCCCTAAAAATGACTCAAACCTATCTTGGAATCATGACGGAGCCTCTTCAGCAGGGCGTAAGACAGGTAGACGCGATACTGCCCGAGGCTTTTCTGGAGGAGCCCACCTCGCCTGAAATGAGCGAGGTTGCTGGAGTTTGCTCCAGTTTGCTGGACGTATCAGTCCCTCAAATTGGACACCACTGTGGACACCAACCCCTTTTGGAGCCCGAAGCTAATATTGAAAAAACTGTTACAATAGCAATGTAATGGGCCTGTAGTTCAACGGATAGAGCGCGTGGCTTCGAACCACGAGATCCGGGTTCGATTCCTGGCGGGCCCAAACTTCTTCCTTCATTCATTACCTGCTTCGATTATTTTGTAACAAAAAAGCCCTTGAAATAATCTTGTTCGGGGGCTATCCTTGCTTCAGGATTGGTACGCTTATTTCTTTGGAGGAAGGTATGAAATATTGGGTTTACATTGACGGCAAAGTTCCCGGCGCCTATTCGGCAGATGAGTTGTGGCGGCTTTCCGGTTTTTCCTCAACCACCTTGGTTTGTTCGGCTGAGGGAGAAATTCAAGACAAGAACTGGCGCTATGCCGGGGAATTTTCCGAGATTGCCCAGGCCGGAAAGAAGCAGACTTTCCGCCCGCCGGCGCCGCCGTCGGCTGAAAACGGGCTTTTAGGGGTTGAAAATCCCGCGGAAGCCCTTGAGTCGGCCGAGGCCAAGATTTTTCTTCATGTAAAAGAGCTGATGTCGGAAATCGAAGGCGCCCGGCGCGAAAAAAATCTCCGCGTTTCTTTGCAGGACCGGGTTGAGGGCATGAACCGTGATTTGAAGCAGGGGCTGGAGGAAAAATCATCCCTTGAGAAGAAGGTCGCAGCGATGGAAAAAGATTTATCACGATTGAATAAGGAGGGTCGGGAGAGTTCTGAGCGTCTCAACATCCTTTTAAAGGAAAGGGAAGAAGCCGTGGCCTTGCTCAAGGCCGATTTTGAGAAAGAGCATTCCCAGTCCGAACGACTCAAGGGCCAGATTAAGGAACTTTCCGAAGATTTAGCGATTCGCAACGGATTGGTCAATCGCCTAGCTGAGGATTTGGCGGACAAGGAAAAAAATTTAATGCAGTCTCTCGGGATCATCAAAAGACTGGAAGAAGAATTGCGCGGAATTTCCCCCAATCGGACGGTTGGGGAAGATGCGTCTTCCATTAAAGCTTCCGAGGCCGAGCCCGCTGATGAGCGCCCCTTGCCTTCGGTGGGAAACAGCGCCTCGCCTCAAATATCTTCCGGATCCGCCGTTTCTTCCGGCGAGTCCAACGGCGGAAAAAAAGGCGGATTTTTCTTCAAGAATCGTCATCAAGCTCCCTCTAACTCCGCCTCCATATCACTCCTGCAGCTAAAGAAGAGCATCAGGGATTAAAATTAGCAGTCGCCGGCAGCGATTGACAACTCTGTTTTTCTTTATGCTATAATTAGCAGAGAAGGTGAGCGATTGCTAAAGTCGCTCTATCAAATATCAGGAGGATTGCAAGGTATGGCAGAAGCAACTCTGACGAAAGTGAAAATACAGCCTCTCGGGGATCGCGTTTTGGTGAAACCCATCGAGGCCAAGGAAACCAAGCGCGGCGGGCTCATTATTCCCGACACCGCGAAGGAAAAGCCGCAGGAAGGCGAGATCGTCGCCTGCGGAAAAGGGAAAACCGCCGAAGATGGCAAAGTTCTCCCAATGGACGTCAAGGCCGGAGACAAGATTTTGTACGGAAAATACTCCGGATCTGAAATCAAAATCGACGATCAAGACTACCTGATCATGCATCAGGATGACATTCTCGGAATCCTGAAATAACTGGAGGAATAATCAACCATGGCTAAAAATATTGTATTTGCGGAAGAAGCGCGTCGTTTCTTGAAAGCAGGCGTCGATAAACTCGCCAACGCCACCAAGGGAACACTTGGTCCTCGTGGGCGCTCCGTGGTCTTGGATAAAAAATTCGGATCCCCAACCATTGTTGACGATGGCGTTACCATCGCCAAGGAAATCGAGCTTCCCGAGGCTTTTGAAAACATGGGAGCCCAGCTCGTCAAGGAAGTGGCGACCAAAACCAACGACATCGCCGGAGACGGAACGACGACGGCCATCGTTCTCTCCCAGTCCATGCTCGCGGAAGGGATGAAAAACATCACCGCCGGAGCCAACTCTAAAGCGATTGAGCGCGGAATGCACAAAGCCCTTGAAGTCGTCGTTAAGGAGCTTAAGAAGTCCGTGAAACCCGTTAAAACCAAAGAAGAAAAAGCCCAAGTGGCCACCATCTCCTCCAATGACAAGCAGATCGGAAGCTTGATCGCCGAAGCGATGGAAAAAGTGGGACACGAAGGCGTGATTACGGTCGAAGAAGGAAAATCCGCCGACACCACCTTGGACGTGGTTGAGGGAATGCAATTTGACCGCGGATACGTCTCTCCCTACTTCGTCACCGACTCCGAGAGAATGGAAACCGTTCTCGACGATGCCTACGTCATTATTACCGACAAGAAAATCTCCGCGATGAGCGACATGCTTCCTCTTCTTGAGAAAATCGTTCAGACCGGGAAGTCCTTTCTCTTGATCGCCGATGATATCGAAGGCGAAGCCTTGGCGACCTTGGTCGTCAACAAGATTCGCGGAACGCTCAAAGCCGCTGCCGTTAAAGCCCCGGGCTTTGGCGATCGCCGCAAAGAGATGCTCCAGGATATCGCGGTGTTGACCGGCGGAGAAGTCATCTCCGAGGAATTGGGACACAAGTTTGAGAAAGCCAGTGTCGATATGCTCGGCCGCGCCAAACGCGTTGTCATCGATAAGGACAACACCACCATCGTCAACGGCGCCGGAAACAAATCCGAGATCACCAAGCGCGCGGATTCCATTCGCAAGCAGATCGCCGACACCACTTCCGACTATGATCGGGAGAAATTGCAGGAGCGTTTGGCGAAACTCTCCGGCGGGGTCGCCGTCATTAACGTCGGCGCCGCGACCGAGACCGAGATGAAGGCAAAAAAAGCCAAAGTCGAGGACGCCAAGAACGCGACCAAAGCCGGAGTCGAGGAAGGCATGATCGCGGGCGGCGGAGTGGCTCTTCTTCACGCCTCCGAGGCTCTTGAAAAATTCAAAGGCGAAAATGAGGATGAGACTGTTGGAGCAATGATCGTTCGCCGCGCTCTCCAAGCTCCCATTCGCCAAATCGCTGAGAATTCGGGCCTTGAGGGCTCGGTTGTCGTCCAGAAGATTCTTTCTTCCGGAAACGGCATGGGGCTTAACGCCGCTACTGGGGAATACGTCGATCTCTTCAAGGCTGGAATCGTCGATCCTCTTAAAGTGACACGGACGGCCCTTGAGAACGCGGTTTCCATCGTTGGAACCATTCTCACGACCGACGTTCTCATCGCGGACATTCCCGAGAAAAAGGAATCCCCGATGATGGGCACCGGCGCTCACGGCGGAGACATGTATTAATTAATCGAAAAAGGGGACAGTTCCCTTTTGGAGACAGGCCCCCGGGTCGAAAGGCCCGGGGGTTTTTTTTGGATTATTTTTTGCGGCGTTGCCGGCTTTTCATTATTTCAACGACGACTTCCCGAGTTTTTGGCATGGCCACGGGCCTTTTGTGAACTCGGACCAGAACCGAATCCAAGCGAGGTTCTTCGTCTAAGACATGCAGGGCGATTTCCCAGGCCAAGCGCTCGATTAAAAGGCGCTCTCCTTTTTCGGCCAAGGACCTGGCAAGCCTTTCGATTTTAAAGTAGTTGGCGCTCAGCTTCAGGACATCGCGGCGGCCTGCCGCGGTTAAATCAAGGGTTAAAACAAGATCGAGGGTGATTTTTTGGGGCTTTTTTCTCTCTTCAAGAGTGACGCCCAAGCGGCTTTCGCATTCGATTCCGAGGATTTCAATTTTAGAGCTCATAAGGACTAAATGATATAATGATTCTTATGAGCGATTCCAGAAAAATTATCGTTATTGGATCCGGCCCTGCGGCCTATACCGCCGCGATTTATTCCGCCCGGGCGGATTTGAACCCTTTGATCATTGGCGGAATGGCCACCGGCGGCCAGTTGATGCTGACTTCCGAAGTTGAAAATTTTCCCGGTTTTCCGGAGCCGGTTCTGGGCCCGGAATTGATGGAGCGCATGAAAAAGCAGTGCGAACGCCTGGGGGTGTCGATCATTGCCGAGGACGTCTCGAAAATCGACTTATCCTCCCGCCCTTTTAAGATTGAGACGACCGAGAGCAAGGCCTTTACCTCTGAGACCGTTATTATCGCCACCGGAGCCACCGCCCAATGGCTGGGCCTAGAATCTGAGAGGCAATTGAGGGGGCATGGAGTCAGCGCCTGCGCTACCTGCGATGGTTTTTTCTTTAAAGGAAAAGACGTGGTCGTTGCCGGAGGCGGAGACACGGCCTTGGAAGAGGCTTTGTTTCTTTCTAAATTCGCCAGTAAGGTCATTGTCGTCCATCGCCGCGACCAATTGCGCGCCTCCAAGATCATGCAGGAGCGGGCTTTTAAGAACCCCAAGCTGTCTTTCGTTTGGGATTCGGCTATTTCCGAGGTTTTGGGCGCCGGACACGTTTCCGGGGTTCGCGTTAAAAATATCAAGACCGAAAAAATTTCCGACATTCCCTGCCACGGGTTTTTTGTCGCTATCGGTCATAAACCGACGGTGGATTTTTTGGGCGGACAGCTAAAACTCGATGATCATGGTTCTATCGTCACCGACGGTCGAACGCGGACTTCCGTTCCCGGGGTTTTTGCCGCCGGAGACGTGATGGATTCCCGCTACCGCCAAGCCGTCACCGCCGCCGGGACCGGCTGCATGGCTGCTCTTGAGGCCGAGCGGTTTTTGGCCGGAGAAAAATAATGCCCGCAGCGGAAGTCTCTCGCTCGCGTTTTCCTTCCTGGCTTCGCGTGAGTCTTCCAACGGGGGAAAACTACGAGCGCATCAAGCA
>JAJZCM010000051.1 GCA_021846045.1 bacterium
GCAACAGAAAGCCTTCGCCCTTCTGGAGGACATCCAGGTGTAGGCAGAACGGCGCAGTCCGTTTTTTCAAAATCTATTGAAATTATCAGCAGATATGTTTGGAATCGTCGGGGAACTTCAGTTTAAACACCTAGGACTCTGTATGTCGGCGTGACGAGGGTGTCCCAGCGCGCAAGTCGGGCGCGCCGTGGGTTTGGCTGACGGGAATTACGGCTTCTGTCCTCACGGCGATTGTCACCGGCGGAAGCATCCGGCTTGGTTTGTGGAAATAAGAACGTCTTACTCGTCCGGCCAGTGAGACAGAATTTCTTTACCCGCCGAGGAATCCGGCTTGATTCCCGCTTTATTTAGATAATCGGCGACATCCTTTCGGGTCGGGGCGTGGTCCTTGAGCCAGCTATGGGCTTCCTGGGCGGGGTTTCCCTGGGGGATTTTGGGAAGCGTCGCTCCGAGATAGAAGAAAACTAAAATCGCAAAGCCCGCTTCAACTGCGAGCTTCACCACCTTGGAGCCGATATCGATGAGCTTAATGGCGATAAAGACTCCGATGGCCGAGAATAAAATCAGCGCGAACTGGGCCAAGTGATACCCATGGGCGTGCCATTGTGGAAAATGGAATAAGAAAAACAAATACCCCGCGACGGCGTAGATGATAAGTCGTAGAAGCGTTAGCATAGAGTTTTAATTGGAAGTAAGGGCCAAGTGGATTTTTAGGAAAGGCAGATGAAAATCTCGCGGCAGCGGCGGAAAAGGGGAAGCGTCTTGAACGGAAGACAACGCCGTCAAATCAAAATCCGAATTGCCGGAGCTTGATTCCGTTTTCAAATCGACGATCCTTCCATCCGGCATAATTTCAAAAACCACCTCGCATTTCCCGGAAAAGGACGGGAGATTCTTCGACCATTGAGCCCAGAGGGCCGCACGCAGTTCGCTAATATACCAAGGGTAGGGGAAGTTTGGCAAGTCCGCCGAGACATTCGCGCTCGCGGACGGGACGTTGGCGCTGTTTTGCTTGACCGCAACAACGTTGGAATGAACCTGGGATTTTTCGGGCGCCGTGGGCGAGGAGGCGGCGGAAAGAAGGCTCGGCTTGGGTAAAACAAAATGCCCGGATTTTTTTGAAAAAGAGAGCTCTTTGTTTTGCGCGGCTTGGGCCTTGGCGCTTGGGGCGGGTGAATTCTGTTGGGTTGATTCCGCTCCTTGAATTTTAACCGCGCTGGGACCGACGAAATCGATGGCGTAAAAATGGGGCGCTTCGGAGGCGTAATGACGGGTGATAAAAATAAAGGCGATAACGAGGGTGGAATGCGCGAGAAAAGAGCCGACGATATAGGGCGATAAATCCGAACTCCAAAGTCTTGGCGGGTTAAAAATGGGGGTTTCTCCGGTTCCTCTCAATGGGGCGTTTGCGAAACGCCCACGCCCAGTTTTCCGACCCCAAGGCGCTTGGCGGTGTCCATGACGTAGACGACTTTTTCTATCGGCACCGAGTGGTCGGCTTCCACCAAAACCGTCTTTTGGGCGGCATGGGCCAGCTTAAGAACAAGTTCCTGCTTGAGATTCCCCCAGGAAATGGCGTTTCCTCCAACGATGAGCGCTCCGGAAGAGGTAATTTGGATCGTCAGCGCGTTTGAACTTGGAACCGGGTTGGCCGATTTGGATTTTGGAAGTTTGACGGTGAGTTCGGAGCGGACGAGCATGGGGGTTAAGACCATGAAAATAATGACCAAAATCAAGGATACGTCGATGAGCGGAATCATATTAGGTTCCGCGAACAAAGCGCGTCGGTTTCTTCGATTAGCCCTCATGAAGAGGATTTTCCGGACAGGTGTTCGATGATTTCTTCCGCGATCCAGTCCATTTCATTTAAAAATTGTCCCGTTTTGTTGGTGAAATAATTGTAGGCCCAGACGGCGGGAATGGCGACCAAAAGCCCGGTGGCGGTGCAGACTAGGGCCTCTGAGATTCCGACGGCGACGATTCCCGGTCCGGCCCCGGCGGCTCCGGCCAAGTCCTGAAAGGCGCGGATGACCCCGATGACGGTTCCGAAAAGCCCGATAAAGGGCGAGGTCGAGGCAATCGTGGCGAGAAAATTGAGCCTTTTCTCAAGAAGGGCGGCCGCTCTCGACGCGGCGCGATCGGCTTGGCGCCTTCTTTCCTGGCGGTTGGAGGAGCCAACCAGACTTGCGGTGACGACGGAAGAGGCGAGGCCCCTGTAGCTTTTGCTCGCGGCCAAGGCTTGGGAGAGGTTTTCTTCCTCGATATTTTTTCTAATTTTATCTAAAAAAGAGTCCATGCCGGCAAAGGACTTCTTGAAGAACTGCCAGCGTTCCCAGACCAAGGCCAAGGAATAGACCGATAAGAGGATCAGAAACGCCAAGGGCGCTCCGCCGGAGATTAGTACCTCTTTGACTGTGATGTGAAAGCCCATTTTAAGGTATAATAATAAATTATTACATGGTTGAACGCAACTTCGTCGTCCTTTGTCGGAAAATCAAGGTGAATTGGGGGTTATCCCTTTTTCCTTTGCCGCGCAAAGAGGCGGTTGAATGATCGGCGATATCGTCTCTAAATGGATGCCGTTTCCCGAACGCTATTACCATAAGCCCAAGGATTGGGCCGATAACCTGCGCCCGAACTCTGAATTCTCCGATCACGAACATGTTCCGCATTTATTGAAAAACGCTGTCCTCAAAGCCCAGGAAGCCTTGTTGAGGATGCAGAACCGAAAAGAGGGGTTTTGGTGCGGCCCGCTTAAATCCGATACGACAATCGTTTCTGATTCCGTCATGCTTCTTAACTTCTTGGGCCGGGGGCAGGAACCCAAGATTAAAAAAATGGCCGCCCACATTATTCGGGAACAGGCGCCCGATGGAGGCTGGCCAATTTATAAAAACGGCCCGTCGGATGTTTCCGCTACCGTCAAGGCGTATTGGGCTTTAAAATTCGCCGGCTATTCTCCCCAAGACGCGCATTTGCAGGCAGCGCGAAAAAGAATTCAAGAATTAGGCGGCATCCACAAGGTCAACACCTATACGAAATTTTATATGGCCGTTTTCGGTCAATATGACTGGAAGGGCGTGCCGACGATTTTGCCGGAGTTGATGCTGTTCCCGAAATGGTTTTACTTCAGCATTTACGCGATGAGTTCTTGGACGCGGGCCATTGTTATTCCGCTTTCCATCGTTTGGGCCAAGCCCCCGAAAATTTCCTGCCCTCCCCACGCCGCTTTGGATGAGCTGTTTCCGGATTCCCGGCGTCATGTTCCGCTCAAAGACACGATGCCGCCGCACAGTTTTTTTTCATGGACCAATTTCTTTTTATTGTGGGATCAAGGCTTGAAAAAATTGGAAGGCCACGGCGGGCATTGGATTCGCCAGTGGGCCCTGCGCTTGGCCGAGGATTGGATTTTACAGCGCTTGGAAGGTTCCGACGGCTTGGGAGCGATTTATCCCGGCGTCGTCAACACGATCATGGCGATGAAGTGTCTGGGATATCCGGACACCGACCCGCGTTTTATCGAGCAAATGCGGGTTCTGGAAAATTGGGAATTAGATGACGGCGAGGCTTTGCAGTATCAGCCCTGCCAATCTCCGATTTGGGATACGGCGATCTCCATGATCGCCTTGGCGGAGTCGGGGCTTGAGAAAAACCATCCAGACCTTATTGCCGGCGCCCGCTGGCTGATTTCCAAGGAGATTCGAGTCGCCGGCGACTGGCGGGCGACCAACCCCTTGGCGCCTATCGGCGGCTGGTATTTTGAATTCAACAACACCCATTATCCCGATATCGACGATACCGCGATGGTGATGCTGGCCCTTCGTCACGTCAATATAGACGAATCCTTGGGGCAAGCGCGCGAGCGCTCGTGTTTGCGCGGCATCAACTGGCTTTGGGGTATGCAGTCCCGCTCTGGGGGATGGGCGGCGTTTGATAAGGACAACACGCGGGCGATTTTGATGAAAATTCCTTTTGCCGACCACAATGCGATGATTGATCCGCCTACGGCGGACGTAACCGCCCGAGTTTTGGAATTCATGGGCTATGTCGGCTATGATTTGAGCTTTCCACGGATCAGAAAGGCGGTTCATTTCTTGCGCCAGCAGCAAGAAAAAGACGGCTCTTGGTTTGGGCGCTGGGGCGTTAATTATATTTACGGAACTTGGCAGGTCTTGAGAGGCTTGTCGGCGATCGGCGAAGACATGAGTCAACCCCATATTCGCCGTTCGGTGGACTGGCTTAAATCCGTTCAGTTGGAAGACGGCGGATGGGGCGAACGCTGCGATACTTATAATGACCCCGCGCTCAAGGGAAAAGGGCCTTCGACCCCGTCTCAGACGGCGTGGGGGCTCATGGGTCTTTTGTCCGCGGGAGAGAGCCCTGAGAGCGAATCTGTTCGCCGGGCCGCCGATTATTTAATTCGGACCCAGAAAATTGACGGAACCTGGGATGAAAACGAATGCACGGGAACGGGATTCCCGAAGGTTTACTATTTGGAATACACGATGTACCGCCAATATTTTCCGCTTCAGGCTTTGGGAAATTACTTAAAGATATTGTCGTTAGAGCAAAAAATGTCGACGGTCGTTCAATCCGCATAAACCGAGGAAACACTATGCCATCACCGATGTCCATGCAGTTGTCTGTTCTCAAACACATTCTGGCGCAGAAAATAAAGGGAAACAAAAAATATCCGCTCGTCATGATGCTTGAACCCTTGTTTGCCTGCAACCTGGAATGCGCGGGATGCGGAAAGATTCAATATCCGACCGATATCTTGCGCAAGCGCTTGAGCCCCGAGGAATGCTGGGAAGCGGCGGAAGAGTGCGGAGCGCCGGTTGTCTCCATCGCGGGCGGCGAGCCATTAGTTCACCCTCAAATCGACACAATCGTCGAGGGGCTTATCGCTCGCGGTAAATACATTTATCTTTGCTCCAACGCTATTTTGCTTGAGAAAAACATTCACCGCTTCAAACCCTCGCCCAAGCTTATTTTCTCAATCCATTTGGATGGAGTCGAGAAAACCCATGACCGGATGGTTTGCCGTGAAGGGGTTCACAAGACCGCCGTTTCCGCGATTAAGCTTGCCAAATCGAAAGGCTTTAACGTGATGACCAATTCCACGATTTTCCAAGGAGAGTCTTCCGAGGAATTCCGCCGTTTCTTTGATGAGACGATGGCTTTGGGAGTCGATGGAATGATGATTTCTCCGGGATATGCCTATGAGAAGGCCCCCGAGCAGGCCCTCTTTCTTAAAAACGAGCAGACCAAATCCTGGTTCAAGGAGACGCTCAAGGACTGGAGAAAGATGGGTTGGGACTTTAATCATAGCCCGTTCTATCTCGACTTTTTGGAAGGCCGCCGTGATTACGATTGCACGCCCTGGGGCAATCCCTTGCGCAACGTTTTCGGCTGGCAGAGGCCCTGCTATTTGATGGCTGATGGCGGATACGCGAAAACTTACAAGGAACTTCTGGAGACGACCGACTGGTCCCAATACGGCCACGCCTCCCAGAATCCCAAATGCGCCAACTGCATGGTCCATGTCGGCTTTGAGCCGTCGGCGGTTGTTGAAGGCTTTTCGAGTCTGCCTAAATTCATGGAGATGGTTCTTGATTTCGCGACCATCAAGGGGCCGAAAAAAGCTCAAAAGGCCTATCCGAGAAAAATTGAAACCGACGAAAAATTAATTCCCGTTGGGAGTAAGGATTCTTCCGCCTCCTAATGGAGATCTGCTTTCTCACCGGAGGGACAGGCTTTGTCGGCGCTAATCTCGCGCGGCTTTTAGTCGAGAAAGGCTTTCATGTCCGCGCGCTGGCAAGGAAAGGTTCCAATCGCAAGAATCTTGAAGGCCTTCCGGTTGAGATTGTCGAAGGCGGCTTGTCGGATGAGGCGGCTTTAAAAGCGGGATGTTCGGGCGCGCGGTTCGCTTTTCACTGCGCGGCTGATTATCGCTTGTGGGTCCAAAATCCCGAAGCCATGTATGAATCCAACGTTCAAGGTACCGTCCATGTCGTGGAAGCGGCTTTGAGGGCGGGATGCGAAAAAATTGTTCATTGTTCCTCAGTTGCCGTCGTCAAGCCCAGGCCTGATCGGCGTCCGGCGGATGAAACTTCCGAATACGCGTCTGAATCCGAGATCGTCAGTCATTATAAAAAATCAAAGTATTTGGCCGAAAAAGAAGCCTTGAAACTGGCTCAAAAAGGGGCCCCGGTGGTCGTCGTCAACCCCGCGGCTCCCATTGGAGATCATGACGTCAAACCGACTCCGACCGGAAAAATCGTCGTCGATTTCCTAAATGGGCGCATTCCTTCTTATATAGAGACGGGGCTCAACGTGGTTTTCGCACGGGACGTAGCCTTGGGACATCTCTTAGCCGCGGAGAAAGGGCGTATTGGCGAACGCTATATTTTAGGCGGTGAAAACATCACGTTTAAAGCCATGCTTGAAATTTTGGCCGACATCAGCGGCTTGCCTGGCCCTCAATTTAAGACGCCTTATTCCGTCGCTTATGTTTTCGCGGCGCTTGATTCCGCCCGCGCGAAACTTATGGGAGGAGAGCCCTTGGCGCCATTGGACGCCGTTAAAATGGCTAAATATTATATGTGGTATGACTCTACGAAGGCGCAAAAAGAGTGGGGGTATCATCCCGTCTCGGCCCATGAGGCTTTGAAAAGCGCCGTCAATTGGTTTTTGGAAAATGGATACGTCTCCAAAAAAGCCGAGGAACGGATGGAAGGGCTTGGAAAGAAATAAGGTATGCCTGTCATGACCGATTTGGCCCGAGTGGATCAGCAGGAAACAATTTCCCGGATGTTTCCGACTTTAATTTGCGTCGCCACCTCTTGGGAGGCGCTTCCCATCGTTCAAGCGCTCAACCTCAAGGCGGCAGTTTCGGATTCTTTTTTTGGAAAATTCGGAGGGAGTTCGATTCTTTTAATCAAGACGGGAATGGGCGAGGCGGCTCTGAAAAAAAAGCTTTCGGAATTGCCCGAAAAGAGCGTGTTTTCGCGCGTCATCTCAACAGGCTTTTGCGGCGCTTTAAAACTGGAACTCTCGACCGGAGATATTGTCTGTGAGAGCGATTCTAAGTCCTTGTCCGCCGAAATTGAAAAAACTGGAGACTTTCTGGGGCTCAAAGTCCGCCTTTCCCAAATCGCCCATACCGCTGAAGTCCTTCATTCTCCAAAACAAAAGAAATCTTTCGCGGAAAAAACCGGAGCCTTAGCGGTGGATATGGAGACCGCGCCTTTAAAGTCTTGGGCCAAGGAGCAACGCTTCGGTTGCGAGTTTGTTTCCATTCGCGCGGTTCTTGACTCTCTGGAAGATTCTCTTCCCCCCGACCCTCCGAGAAGCGAGAACATGGCCTCTTTTATTTGGTATTTTCTTTCTCACCCCATGTTTTGGGCGACTTTTGGAAGGCTTTATTTAAAACAGAAAAGAGCCTCGGAAGTTTTGGTCGAGTTCTTGCGCCGTTTTTTGGATCACTCAGGAGATTTGAAATGAGAAATGCGGCCGTTCTTGCCCCAGAAATTTCCTTGGAGGGATATCTTTCCGCTTATTCGAAAAAGGTGGACGCCGCGCTGAAAAAGTTATTTGTTCGGCGCAAAGAAGAGCCGGCTTCCGTCTCGAAAGCGATGAGCTACTCAATTTTTGCCGGAGGCAAGCGCCTGCGCCCGATTTTGGTTTTGGCCGCGCATGAATGCTGCGGGGGGAATGCCAAGGACGCGCTTAAAACTGCGGCGGCTCTGGAAATGATTCATACCTATTCCTTGATTCATGACGATTTGCCGGCCATGGATGATGACGATTTGAGGCGCGGACGCCCGACCAGCCACAAGGTTTTCGGCGAGGCATTGGCGATTTTGGCGGGCGATGGGCTTTTGACTTACGCCTTTGAAATTGCGGCCCAAAATGGCGCGGAAATGAACCTGGACGGAAAGCGCACAGCGGCCTTGATTCAAGCTATTGCCCGCGGGGCCGGTTCCGCCGGAATGGTTGGCGGGCAAGCCGCTGATTTAGAGGCGGAGAATTGGAAAAATAAAAACCACGGTTTTAACCCGGCGCGCCATTTGGAATACATTCACCTTCATAAGACAGCTTCTTTGATCGTGGCGAGTTTGGAGGCGGGCGGAATTTTGGCGCGGGCGCCCGAAAGCCGTCTTAAGGCCTTGTCCGATTATGGCCGCGCTTTGGGGCTTGCGTTTCAAATTGCCGATGATGTTTTGGATGCGGTCGGTGACAAGAAAAAAATGGGGAAAATGGGCTCGGACGCCGCCAACAACAAGCTCACCTATGTTTCCCTTTACGGGGTTGAAAAGGCGCGGATGATGGCCCGGCGGGAAGCTTCAAAGGCCAAGGCAGCCGTGGACGTTTTTTCATCGCAAAGAAATCATTGGCTCAAACGGATTGCAGACTATACTATCGAGAGGGATAAATAATGTCACAAGAAAATTCGCGCGCGTCTTTGGAAAATGGGAAAAATGCTTCGGCGGAATCTGAAGGATCTCAATGGCCGCTTTTGACGACCATCAACGATCCGGCGGATTTAAGAAAGCTTCCCGTTGAAAAATTGCCGCAGGTCTCATCCGAGTTGCGTGAGTATCTCATCCACACGGTGTCTCAAATCGGCGGGCATTTCGGCTCAAGCCTGGGCGCTGCCGATATTGCGGTCGCCTTGCACTATGTTTTTAAAACGCCGAAAGATAAATTGGTCTGGGATACCGGGCATCAAACCTACGGCCACAAGGTGTTGACCGGCCGCCGTGATTCCTTGAAAAAAATTCGCCACTTCGGCGAGATTTCCGGATTTTTAAAGCGGACGGAGTCGCCTTATGATTCTTTTGGCGCGGGGCATGCCTCGACTGCGATTTCCGCAGCCTTGGGAATGGCCGCGGCCCGCGACATTCAGGGAGAGACCAATAAGGTCGTAGCTATAGTTTCCGACGGCTGCATGACCGGCGGCGAATCCTACGAGGGTCTTCAAAACGCGGGACAGATTCAAAGCGACATGATCGTCGTCTTAAACGACAACCAGATGTTTATTTCCCACCGCGTCGGAGCCTTGGGCGTGTTTTTAACCCGGCTTTTGACTTTGGGCGCGGTTCAGGGCGCGCATAAGCAGGTTGAAAAGTTCTTGGCGCGTTTTAAGTTCTGGGGCGCTAAAGTCATGCGCATCGCCAAGCGCGCGCGGGTTCTTTTGTTTCCCGGCATGCTTTTTGAAGAGATGGGTTTTTCCTATTTCGGGCCGGTGGATGGGCACGATGTAAAGGCCTTGGTTGAGGTTTTTCGGCACGTCAAGGAACTTAAGGGCCCGATTCTGATTCACTGCGTCACTAAGAAAGGGAAAGGCTACGCCCCGGCTGAAGCGGACGCGATTACCTGGCACGGTCCGGGAAAATTCGACGCGAAGACCGGAACGATGATCAAATCGACCGCCAAGGCGCCGCCGTCTTATACCGCAGTGTTTTCAAAGGCCATTGTGAAAGAGGCCGAGGCCGATCCCAAAATCGTTGGAATCACCGCTGCGATGCCGGAAGGAACTGGGATGGACGTTTTTAGGGATAAATTTCCCTCCCGTTATTTCGACGTGGGGCTGGCCGAAGAGCATGCGGTTACTTTTGCGGGCGGTCTTGCCGCCTCGGGGCAAAAACCCGTGGTCGCGATTTATTCGACCTTTCTTCAGAGAGGTTTTGACCAAATCGAGCATGATATCTGCCTGCAAAATCTGCCGGTGGTTTTCTGTCTTGACCGCGCGGGGCTGGTGGGGGAAGACGGACCGACCCATCACGGCGTTTTCGACTACAGTTACCTCCGGATCATTCCCGGGATGACGGTTATGGCTCCGGCCGATGAAAACGAGCTTCAGCACATGCTCAAGACGGCCTTGCATCTTAACGCGCCGGTCAGCATTCGCTATCCGAGAGGCGCGGGGCAAGGAGTTGAGATGGATGCGGAAGCGAAACTTCTTCCAGTTGGAAAAGCCGCGCGCCTGCGGGAGGGCCGGGACGTAACGATTCTGGCGATTGGAAGCCGGGTTCATCCGTCGCTTGAGGCGGCGAAATTATTGGAAGAACGCGGAATTTCTGCCGGCGTCGTCAATATGCGCTTTGTTAAGCCCTTGGATGTCGAGATGATCAAGGAATGTCTGCGCGTAAGCCCGAATTTGGTGACGGTGGAAGACAATGTTCTCCAAGGCGGCTTTGGAAGCGCGGTGTTGGAAGCGTTAGGGGATGTCCCGGCTTCGGTTTTGCGAATTGGAATTCCGGATCGTTTCGTCGAGCATGGGGCGCCGGCTCTTCTCTATGATCACATCGGCCTTTCGGCTCCCAAAATAGCCGAGCGGGTTGGGGATTGGATGAAAGGAAAACCGGTCGGCGGCCTTTCCGTGGCCGCCAGTAAGGGTGCGTAAAATGGAAACGGGAAACGAAGACATCAAAATTGAAAAGCTCATTTTGGCCCGCTTGCGCGGGTTTTGCGCCGGGGTGGTTCGCGCGATCGACGTGGTTGAAAAAGCCTTGGAAGTGTGCGGCCGCCCGGTGTATGTCCGCCATGAAATCATCCACAACCGCTATGTGGTGGACGGTTTGAGAGCCAAGGGAGCCATCTTTGTTGAAGACTTGTCCGAGGTTCCCTCCGGGTCTTGGCTGATTTTTTCCGCGCATGGAGTTTCTCCGGTGGTGGTTCAAGAAGCCAAGGATCGAAATCTCAAAGCCATTGACGCGACCTGTCCCTTGGTGACCAAGGTTCACTTGGAGGCCAAGGCCCTAGCTAAAAAAGGCTATTCCATTTTGCTCATCGGTCATGCCGATCACGTGGAAACGATTGGAACTTTGGGGGAAGCTCCGGAGCATATTCGAGTTATCGGAAGCTCGGCGGAGGCCGAAAAGGTTTCCGTTCCCGATCCGAACCGCGTTGCCTATTTAACGCAGACGACCCTTTCCTTGGACGATACCCGTGAAATCGTCGCGGTTTTAAAAAGGAGATTTCCAAATCTTCACGCTCCTTCCAAGGACGATATCTGCTATGCGACTCAAAACCGACAAAACGCCGTCAAGTCGATGGTCCCGCACATGGACCTCTTATTGGTCTTGGGCGCGCCGAACAGTTCCAACTCCATTCGTCTTTGCGAAGTCGCCAAGGCCAAGGGCCTGCGCTCTTATTTGATTGAGCGCGCCGCTGACATCAAAAAAGATTGGCTTAAAAACGTGCGCATTTTGGGTCTCACCGCCGGAGCTTCCGCGCCCGAGGTCTTGGTCCAGGAAGTGGTCAAATACGTGCGCGATCATTTCGGGGTCAGCCAAGTCGAGGAGTTTGAGACGGTGGAAGAAAATATGCATTTTTCTCTTCCCTACGAACTCGATCAAATCGTCAAGTCCGCTTCGCTTGCAAAGAAATAATCCCCGCAATTCTTGAAGGACTTGGTCACGGGGACGCCGTAGCTTGACGAAGAGGCGATCGAAATTTTGGTGTCTTGTCCACAATAATAAAGTCGTCACTCAAATATCTTAAAGCGTGTTCAGCGCCTTCTGGAACGCCTCCGGCTGGACCTCTATTTCCCGCAGGATTTCACGGATCAGAGGACGGGACAAATCCCTTCCCGGAGGGTGGTGGTCTCGTTCATTGGCATGACGATAGAACGCGTGGCTCCCCTTCTACCGCGTTTTCTTGAATCCGAGAACGATCAGAACCTTCTCCATCGTCTTGGCGTCGACAATGGGCTCCCGGCAGGCCCGGGACCGTTCCCACGTAGAGGCCCGTCTCGCGATCCCTTTCAACAACGACGGTGAACTGATGAACCATGGGCATACTGAAACAGACGGGCGACTCTTGCGCAAGGCCGCGGGCTCCGTTCTAATGCTATAGTAGGTAAGCTGAATTCAACCAGTAAGTGCAACACCTAAGTTTTTGAAGGCTTCGCTGGGTGTTTTAAAGTTTAATACTTTTCTAGGTCTGTTATTAAGCCAATTTTCTATATTCTGAATTTGTCGGTCCGTAATATCATCAATGCTGGTCCGCTTAGGGATGAATCGCCGTATCAACCCATTGGTGTTTTCAGCCAGTCCCTTTTCCCAACTGTGATAGGGATCGCAGAACCATGAATCAACTCCTAGGCTTTTCTTGAGCATGGAGTGTTGAGCGTTCTCTAAGCCGTTGTCATACTAACCAGTCCATAGTTTGGGATACATATGGTTGGGAAACATGCTAATGTTTAGGCGTGAAACTCGACGGCCGCACCCTCAGCCACGAGACGTCCGAGGAAATTCGCCGCATGGCGGTTCAGGGC
>JAJZCM010000052.1 GCA_021846045.1 bacterium
CGGGGAATATGGAAGGAAAAGAAGTCCGTTTCGGCGCGGTCAATTCCGCCTTGTGGGCGACGGTCACAACCGCGACCTCCAATGGTTCCGTCAATTCCATGCATGACAGCTTCATGCCTTTAGGCGGGTTCGTCACGCTTTTTATGATGCAATTAGGGGAAGTGGTCTTCGGCGGAGTCGGTTGCGGCCTTTACGGGATGCTCGCTTTTGTCTTTGTGGCGGTCTTTGTGGCGGGGCTGATGGTCGGACGCACGCCCGAATATATGGGAAAAAAGATAGAGAGTTTTGAGATGCAGATGGCTTCCGTGCTCATTTTGATCATGCCGGCGATTGTCTTGGGTTCTACCGCGGTCGCGGTCAGTTTTTCAGCGGGAACCTCCGCCATCTCAAACCCCGGGCCGCACGGGTTTAGCCAAATTCTTTACGCCTTTACCTCGATGGGAAATAATAATGGAAGCGCCTTCGCGGGTCTTAACGCCAACGTTCCCTTCTATAACATCTTAGGCGGCTGGGTCATGCTTTTAAGCCGCTTCTGGATGAAGATTCCTATTTTGGCCTTGGCCGGTTCGCTGGCCCGCAAAAAAATAATTCCCGCCGGCGCCGGAACCCTCAGAACCTCTTCCGCCTTGTTTGTCTTTCTTCTTGTCGGGGTCGTTTTAATCGTTGGGGTTTTGTCATTTGTGCCCGCCTTGGCCTTGGGACCAATAGCGGAACAATTGGGGATGGCCCGAATATGAAGCCGCAATCAAAAAGAAGGCCTTTGTTTGACCCGCCGATCGTTAGAAGAGCGCTGCTTGATTCTTTCCTCAAATTATCGCCGCGGAATCAGATGCGAAATCCGGTCATGTTTTGCGTCTTCGTCGGAGCCTTTTTAAGCTCGGGCCTGTTTTTTCAAAGTCTCTTTGGAAAAGGAGAAGCCCCTTCCGGTTTTATCCTTCAAATTTCGTTATGGCTTTGGTTTACGCTGTTATTCGCCAATTTTGCGGAGGCCATGGCCGAAGGCCGCGGGAAGGCCCAGGCGGAAAGTCTAAGAAAGACCCGAAAAGACGTTGTGGCTAAAAAATTAAGCTCTCCCAAAAAAGATTCAGATTTTGTCGTCGTTTCCTCATCTGATCTTAGGGCTGGAGACATCGTCTTGGCCCAAGCCGGGGATTTTATTCCGGGAGACGGCGAGGTCATCGAGGGCATCGCTTCCGTCAATGAGAGCGCGATTACCGGAGAAAGCGCCCCCGTCATCCGGGAAAGCGGCGGAGACCGGAGCGCCGTTACCGGCGGAACCTTGGTTTTATCCGATTGGATCGTCATTAAAATCACCGCCAATCCCGGCGAGGCTTTTCTGGATAAAATGATTGCGCTCGTTGAAGGCGCCAAGCGCCAGAAAACTCCCAATGAAATCGCCCTGAACATTCTCTTGGCGGCGTTGACCATTATTTTCTTGCTGGTTTGTTCGACGCTTCTTCCTTTTTCCATTTATAGCGCCGCTGTCGCCGGCCACGGGACGCCGGTGACCATTACGGTTTTAATCGCCCTGTTTGTCTGCCTGGCGCCGACGACCATCGGCGGCCTTTTGTCGGCCATCGGGGTTGCGGGCATGGACCGGATGATTCAGGCCAACGTCATCGCGACTTCGGGCCGTTCGGTAGAAGCGGCGGGGGATGTCGACATTCTTTTGCTGGATAAGACCGGGACGATTACCCTCGGCAATCGCCAAGCGGTGGAATTGATTCCGGCCCCCGGCGTTTTAGAGACGGATCTTGCCGACACGGCCCAGTTGTCTTCCTTGGCGGATGAGACCCCCGAGGGGCGAAGCATCGTCGTTTTAAGCAAGGAGCGCTACGGAATTAGGAGTCGCGAACTTCGGGATTTGGGGGCGAGTTTTATTCCCTTCAGCGCCCGCACCCGGATGAGCGGCGTCAATATTAAAGATCGCGTGATTCGCAAGGGCGCGGCCGAGGCGATAGAGGCCTTTGTTCAAAGTCAAAATGGGGTCTATCCCGCGGCGGTTAAGGATTTGGTTGACAAAACGGCGCGGCAGGGAGAGACGCCGCTGGTTTTTGCCGACGGCCCCAAGGTCTTGGGGATCGTTCGCTTAAAGGATATCGTCAAAGGAGGCATTCGCGAGAGATTCGCCGATTTGAGAAGAATGGGAATTCGGACCATCATGGTGACCGGGGATAATTCCCTGACGGCTGCGGCGATTGCCGCCGAAGCGGGCGTGGATGATTTTCTCGCCCAAGCCTCTCCGGAGACGAAACTCCGCTATATTCGCGACCTTCAAAAAGAAGGGCGCTTGATCGCGATGACGGGAGACGGAACCAATGACGCCCCCGCCTTGGCCCAGGCGGACGTGGCGGTGGCGATGAATACCGGAACTCAAGCGGCCAAGGAAGCGGGAAATATGGTGGATTTGGATTCCAACCCAACGAAGCTCATCGAGATCGTCGAAATCGGCAAACAGCTGCTCATGACCCGGGGAGCCTTGACGACTTTCTCTATCGCCAATGACATCGCGAAATATTTCGCCATCATCCCGGCGGCGTTTGTGGGCGTCTATCCCGCTTTAAACGCGCTCAATGTCATGCATCTTTCAAGTCCCGAAAACGCCATTCTCGCGGCTGTGATCTTTAACGCTCTCGTCATCGTTTTCTTGATCCCGCTGGCCCTAAGGGGGGTTCGCTATCGCCATGTTTCCGCAGAAGACCTTTTAAGCCGCCACGTTTTGATTTATGGCTTGGGGGGCCTCGTCGTTCCCTTTGTCGGAATTAAGCTCATCGATTTGATTCTCCAATGGATTTAGTAACCACTCACGTCACCCCGGCGCAAGCCGGGGTCCAGAGCAGCGATCTTCTGGATTCCGGCTTGCGCCGGAATGACGAACCTGAGCAGTTAGGACTTAATTATGTTGAAAGAATTTAAAAAACAAGGCGTGGTCGCTTTCAAGGCCGTTTGCGTTTTTACGTTGTTATTGGGACTGTTTTATCCCGCGCTGGTGACAGTCGTCGGAGAAGTTCTTTTTCCGCGCCAAGCCCGAGGAAGTTTGATTGTCATGGACGGAAAAGCGCGGGGATCGGCCTTGATTGGGCAGGCTTTCAATTCCGCGAAATATTTTTGGGGCAGGCCCTCGGCCACAAGCCCCAATCCCTACAATGCGGCTTCATCCTCGGGTTCTAATTGGGGGCCCAACAATCCCGCCCTTTGGTCGGCGGTCAAGGACCGGGTTGCCTTCTATCAAAAGAATAATCCCTCATCCGAACAAATTCCCGTTGATTTGGTGACCGCATCCGGAAGCGGTCTTGACCCCGACATTAGCCCTGAAGCCGCTTTTTTTCAGGCAAAAAGAGTCGCCCTAGCTAGAAATATTCCCGAGTCCACAGTCCGAAAGCTCGTTGAAGACCGCATTCAAAAAAGGCAATGGGGTTTTTTAGGCGAGCCGCGCGTCAACGTTTTGCTCCTCAATTCGGCTTTAGACCGGCTTTCCCCCCCCTATCCCGCCCATAACTCGGGCCTTGCCCCAAGGGAGCCGAATCATCGCTACAATGGTTAACGGATAACCCCACCGTCAGTCGATATCAGCGCGGCAAGTAGCGCTCCGCATACGCGTCGACCAAGCGGCGGATCATCGCCTGGTAGGGCGCGTGCCGCCGATGGGCTTCCTTCTTGAAGAACTCAAGGCTAAAACGGCTTAGGGTCATCGTCACTTTGACCGTTTCCTGTTTCTTCAAAACCAAGTCCTTGGGCGCCGGGAGAAAATCATCAACGACCCGGAACTTCCCGAGGGACTCATCTGTGTATTTTATTTTCTTTTTCATAGCATGTTTTTCCTTTTCTCCAATATCCCGCTCCGATAATGCGGATTTTATCCCTTCGGTAAGTAAATCGGACCGTCAAGATTCCGTTGCCGGCGCGTCCGAAACAGAAAAACCGTTTTTCCGCCGAACTGTGACTTAGGTCTTCGGCGATGACGCGCTTCGGATCGAGGAAAGCGCGCTGCGCGTCTTGGAAGGCGACTCCATGTTTTTCCTGGTTCCCGATACCTTTCTTGTCGTCCCATTCAAAATCATATCCAACCATAATATAAGAATATCTTATATATGGCTAATTTGCCATATTAATTACAGGGATGAAGACTAGGCTTGGCCGTGGCCCGCCAATGCGCGAGGCTGGCCCTTGCCTTGCAGGGGCTGAATCGCTACAATGATAAAAAGATGGCCGAACGCCCGAATCCCGAAGAAATTCTCTCCCAGGTCCAAAAGGAAGAACGCGCCGAACTTTCAGGAAAACTGAAGGTCTTCTTGGGCGCCGCCCCCGGCGTGGGAAAGACTTTTTCAATGCTTGAGGCCGCGCGCCTTAAGCAGGAAGAGGGGCTGGACGTCGTCGTCGGCGTGGTTGAAACCCATGGACGGGAGGAGACCCAGGAAAGGTTGGCCGGCCTTGAGACCCTGCCGAGACGAAAAATTTTCTACCACAACGTCGAACTCCACGAATTTGACTTGGATGCGGCTATTTCACGCGCTCCAGCCTTAATCTTGGTTGATGAGCTTGCCCATACCAACGCGCCGGGTTCTCGGCACATCAAGCGTTGGCAGGACGTGCAGGAACTCTTGGCTTGCGGAATTGACGTTTACACGACCGTTAATATCGGCCACTTGGAAAGCCTCAACGACATCGTTTCCCAGGTTACCGGAGTTACGATTCGAGAAACCATTCCGGATTCCATCATTGAAAAGGCCTCATCGGTCGAGCTGGTGGATTTGCCGCCGGAGGAACTCATTGAGCGCTTAAAGGACGGGAAGGTCTATTTAAGCGAACAGGCTCGTATCGCCGAAAAAAATTTCTTTAAGATTGGAAATCTGACGGCCCTTCGGGAGCTGGCCTTGAGGATGACCGCCGAAAGGGTCAACGCCCAAGTGCAGGCCCGGCGCGGCAAGGAACCGGATGAAAAAACCTGGCCGACGACCGAAAAACTGCTTGTCTGCGTGGGCCCGGGGCCGGGGTCGGCGAAATTGGTTCGGACCGCCAAGAGAATGGCGGCGGCTTTTCAAGCGGAATGGACGGCGGTTTTTGTCGATTCAGCGCGGCGGGTTTCTTCTCTCGCGGCTCGAAATGCCGCCATTGACAATTTAAGGCTTGCCGAAAAGTTGGGAGCCGAGACCATCACCCTGACCGGAATGAACGTGGCGGAAGAAATCGTCAGCTTCGCCCGCTCTAAAAACATGACGAAGATTATTATCGGCAAAAACCCGAGAAGAAGTTTTAAGGATTATTGGAAAGGCCCCAATCTTCTGGATGAGGTAATTCGGACAAGCGGCGAAATCGAGGTTTGCGCCGTCATGGGGAGCTCAGGCGTTCTCGCGCATCCTGCGGCTCTTCCTTCGCGGGAAAAACTATCCTTGGTTAATTACGGCCTCGCTTTCGGGATTTTCCTTTTGTGCACGGGGATGTCTTTTTTGGTGTATTCGCGCTTATCCTTAATCAATATCGTCATGATCTACCTTTTGGGAACGGTCGTCGTCGCGTCCCGAGGAGATCGCTGGGTCTCGGTCTGGATGTCGGTTTTAAGCGTCTTGGCTTTTGATTTCTTTTTCGTCGCGCCGCGTTTTGATTTTGCGGTTTCTGACGGCCAATATATTTTAACTTTTGGGATTTTTCTCGCGGTTTCGCTTTTAATCAGTTATTTGTCGGTTGCGATTCGGCGCCAAGCGGAAATTGCCCAGATTAACGAGAGGCGAAGCGCGGCCCTTCATGGTTTAAGCCGCCGTTTGACGGTCGCCATTGGAACGGAAAATATTCTCGCCGTGGCGGTTCCGTATTTGGCGGAGGTCTTTGACGGCGCTGTTGCCGTTTTTTTACCGGATCAAAAAGGAAACGTCGTTTTGAACGAGTGGATTCCCAAGGCAGAAAATATCGATTCCAAGGAATTGACCATCGCGCAATGGGCTTATGACATCGGCCAAGCCGCCGGGTTTGGAACTCAAACCCTTCCATTTTTAGATGCCATTTATCTGCCTTTAAAAGGGGCCAACGCCTTAGTGGGGACATTGAGGCTTAAGCCCAAGGAAAAAAATAGGCTTTTAATTCCGGAGCAGCTGTACCTCGCTGAGGCCTTCAGCAATCAAATTGCCCTAGCTTTGGAGGTTTACCGTCTTCAAGAGACGACCCGCCAGTCTCAAATCGAGGTTGAATCCGAGAAAATGAGAAATTCTCTCTTGAGTTCGGTCTCCCATGACTTAAGAACGCCCTTGGCGGCGATTATCGGATCCGCTTCGACCCTGCTTGAGCAGGATTCCTTTGCGGACGTAAAAGAAGCCAAGGAGTTAATTAAAAACATCTACGATTCCGGTCTCGGTCTTAGCCGCTTGGTGGCGAACCTCTTGCACGCGACCCAGCTTGAGGCCGGGGCGATCCCCCTGAACCTGAAAAAAGTTTCCCTTGAGGAAATCCTGGAATCGGCCATTCATAAACTGGGAGCGGTTTTGGCGGGAAAAGCCTTGAATATGAGTATTCCGGGAGATTTCCCCTTAATTCCGGTTGATGACGTTCTTTTTGAGCAAGTTTTCATTAATTTGTTCGACAACGCGGCTAAATATTCCCCCGCCGATTCTCCGCTGGATATCAGCGCCATCGTGGAAGGTCGGGAGTGCTTGGTTCAAATTGCCGACCGCGGCCCCGGCCTCGACCCGCAGGAAGCGGAGCAAATCTTCGACAAGTTTTACCGGGGCGCCCAGGCCAAGCAAAAGATGGGAACCGGGCTAGGGCTCACCATTTGCCGCGCGATTGTCAAAGCCCACGGTGGAAAAATTTGGGTCGAAAACCGCGAAGGAGGGGGATCGGCATTTAAAATCCTAATTCCCTTGGACGCCTCTCATGCCTAAAGCGGTTATTCTGCTCATTGAGGACGATGCCTCGATTCGGCGATTTGTGTCGGCGTTTTTATCCGGCCAGGGGTTTAAGGTGGTGGAAGCGGTCACCGGAAAGACCGGGCTTGAATATTTGCGCTCTTATAAGCCGTCGGCGGTGCTTTTGGACTTGGGGCTTCCGGATACCAGCGGCATCGAGGTCGTTAAACGTATTCGGGAGTGGTCGCGTGTTCCCGTCATCATTATTTCGGCTCGGGGGCAGGAAGGTGATAAGGTTGCGGGGCTTGATGCCGGGGCGGATGACTATTTGACCAAGCCTTTTGGGACAGCGGAGTTATTGGCGCGCATCCGGGTGTCTTTGCGAAGAGTCAGCTCCGCAGACAAGAATTCTCCCATTTTTAAGACTGGAAACCTGGAAGTTGATTTGTCCAAGCGCCATGTTCTCATCGGAAGCAAGGAAATTCATTTATCTCCTATTCAATACAAGATTCTCAGCATCTTGGTCCGTCAGGCAGGGCGGGTGGTCACGCGAGAAGAGTTGCTTGAAGAGGCATGGGGCCCGGAAAAAGACGCCGGAGTTGATTCAGTGCGCATTTACATGCATCAATTGCGAAAAAAACTGGAAAAAAACCCCTTGCGGCCCCAGTATCTGAAAACCGAGCTGGGCGTGGGATACCGGATGATTACGGATGAGGACCGGATTTAATATCATATAGATATGCCCAAAAACGAGGAGATGGTGTTTAAAATCAAGGCGGATTTCCTCAAGTCCTTGGCGCATCCAGTGAGGCTTCAGATCATCGAACACTTGAAAGATAAGGAATCTTCCGTCGGGGATATGGTTAAAAGTTTAGATGTGGAGCAATCCGGCCTTTCCAAGCATTTGGCGATTTTGCGCCAATCGGGCATCTTGAGTTCCCGCCAGGAAAAAGTGACGGTCTACTACTCCGTTCGGGATCGCGATATCTTCAAAATTTTGCGACCAATCGCCGAAATTTTGGCTAAAAGACTCAGGGAAGGCCAGGAAATCTTGTCCCATCTGGGGATTTCTTGATGGATTTAAATTTATATGCTAGATTGGGAATATATTCATATTTAGTAACTGATCAGGTTCGTCATTCCGGCGAAAGCCGGAATCCAGAAGATCGTTGCTCTGGACCCCGACTTTCGTCGGGGTGACGTGAGTAGTTAATGGAGGTTTGAAATGAAAGCAATCAAACACAAGGAACTTGAAAGTTGGGTTGAGGAGACGGCGAAATTGGCCGCGCCGGACCAAGTTTATTGGGTGGACGGAACGCCAGCCGAGAAAGATCGCCTGACGAAAAGGGCCATTGCCCGCGGTTTTATCATTCCTCTGGACCAGGAAAAATATCCCGGTTGCTATTATAGCCGCTCCCATGCCAACGATGTCGCCCGCACTGAGCATTTGACCTATATCTGCGCCAAAAATAAGGAAGATGCGGGGCCGACGAACAATTGGATGTCTCCGGAAGAAGGATACGCGAAATCAGCCGAGATATTGAAAGGCTCAATGCACGGCCGGACGATGTATGTGATTCCCTTTTCGATGGGGCCCATCGGTTCTCCCTTTTCCAAAATAGGAATTGAGATTACCGACTCTCTCTACGTCGTTTTAAATATGCTCATCATGACCCGCGTTGGAGACAAGGTCTTGGAACAGTTGGGAACGGACGGCGCCTACACAAAATGCCTTCACACCCGCGCTGATTTGGACGTTCAGCATCGCTTTATCCTTCATTTCCCGGAAGACAACGCCATCGTTTCCACCGGATCGGCCTACGGCGGCAACGCCCTTTTGGGAAAAAAATGCCTGGCTTTGCGCATCGCCTCTTGGCAGGCGCGGCAGGAGAAATGGTTGGCCGAGCACATGTTGATTTTGGGGGTTGAAAAAGACGGTAAAACCGATTATGTCGTTGCGGCTTTTCCTTCCGCCTGCGGAAAGACCAATCTCGCGATGTTGATTCCGCCCGAAGGCCTCAAGGGCAAGAATTACAAAATCTGGACATTGGGAGATGATATCGCCTGGCTGAGAAAAGGAAAAGATGGGCGTCTGTGGGCTTTAAACCCGGAAGCGGGTTTTTTCGGCGTCGCGCCGGGGACCAATTCCAAAACCAATCCCAATGCGATGAAGACGATGGGAAAAAACACTATTTTTACCAACGTCCTTTTAGGAGACGATCTGAGCGTCTGGTGGGAAGACGGGGAAGGTCAGCCGCCAGCCTCCGGTGTCGCTTGGGATGGAAAGCCTTGGAAGCCGGCAATGAAAGACGCGGCGGGTAAGCCGGTTTTAGGCGCTCATCCCAACAGCCGGTTCACTTCTCCGGCCAATCAATGTCCCTCGATTGCCCCCAACTGGGAAGACCCTCAAGGCGTTCCCATCTCCGCGATTATTTTCGGCGGACGCCGCGAGCGCTTGGCGCCCTTGGTTTTTGAATCCTTCGATTGGTCGCACGGGGTCTACGTCGGAGCGACGATGGCTTCCGAAAGGACGGCGGCCGCCGAAGGCTCGGTGGGAGAGGTTCGCCGGGATCCGATGGCGATGCTTCCATTCTGCGGATACAATATGGGAGATTATTTCGGACATTGGCTTGAAATGGGAAGCGAGGTTTCAAAGCCGCCGAAAGTCTTCCATGTCAATTGGTTTAGGAAAGATGAAAATCGGAAATTCCTATGGCCTGGTTACGGCGAGAATCTGCGCGTCCTAGAATGGATTTTGGCCCGGTGCCGCGGGGAAGGAAAAGCCGAGCGAACTCCTATCGGTTTTGTGCCGACGAAAGACGCTTTGGATCTGTCCGGGCTCAGCATTTCCAGCGCGACGGTTGAGAAGCTTCTCGAGGTCAAATCCGAAGATTGGGTTTCGGAACTTAACGGGGTTAAGACTTTTTTTGATAAATTCGGCAAGACTCTTCCCAAGGAGCTTTGGGAGCAGTTTGAATCTCTCAAAAACCGTCTCAAGACCAAGGTCGAGGCTTAGGTCTTAATCGGGAGGATTGGAGTTATTGCAACCTTCCCAAGAGTCTCAAAACTCCGTCTAAAATCGTTAGCGGATGAGGCGGACATCCCGGCACGAAGAGATCAATGGGAAATCCCAAGCTTTCTGCGCCGCCTTTTTGTTCTGGAGATTCTCTAAAGGGCCCGCCGCTGATAGCGCAGGCGCCTACGGCGATGATGATTTTTGGATCTGGAATTGCGTGATAGGCGGCTAATACCGCTTCGGCCATATTTTGAGTGACGGGGCCAGTGAGGACAAGCCCGTCCGCGTGCCTGGGAGAGGCGACGAATTGGATTCCGAATCGCCCCCAATCGAAAACGACGTTTCCCAAAGCCGCGAGTTCGGACTCGCAGGCGTTGCATCCTCCGGCCGAGACTTGGCGCAATTTGAGGGATTTTCCAAACAGCCGCCTAATTTCTCCGTTTAAGGCTTGAGCGAGATTGATCTCGTCCTCGTTTAAAACCAAATTTTTCCTGGAATTGACCGCCATGCGGTGGTCTAAAGTAAACGCGACGGCTTTTTCAGGACAGATGCGCGCGCAGTCTCCGCAGAAAAGGCATTTCCCAAGATCCAAGGACAGTTTTTCAGATCCTTTTTTTTCAAGGGCTTGGGTTGGACAGATTTCAAGGCAATCGGAACAGCCCTCCGGGCAGGCGCTTGGTCGGAGCTTGGGGCGGCCGCGAAAGCGTTCCGGAAATTCCGGAATCTCGCGGGGAAAAGAAGAGGTGCGGTATCCTTGCTTAAGGCGGTTTTTAAGAATTTCAATCATAAATCGTGCCCCGCGTAGGAGAGGTTAAAACTTTTATTGCAGAGGGGAAAATCGGAGATTTCTTGGTTTCTCATGACTAGAGCAAGGCCGATCCAATTATGAAAAGAGGGGTCGATGATTTTGTAATACGATATTTCACCGTCCGGGCCGGTTTGGCCGATGTGGCAGATTTCTCCCCGCCAGCCTTCAATTAACGACAGGGCCAGATGCCGAGGCCTATTTTTCCCCTTGGGGGAAAGAGCTCCGGCTGCGGGCCAATCTTTTAAAAGATCGGTTAAGAAGGTTAAGGAATTTTTAATTTCGATAAACCGCAAAAAAGTTCTTGCATAAACATCGGAAGACTCAAGGCGGGCGATGGAAATTTTTCTTGAGCGATAAATTTCGAAGGGATGGCTTTCGCGGGCGTCTCTTTTAAGCCCCGCAGCTTTCGCCGCAACGCCGACGATTCCCAGTTCCTCGCAAAATTTCGGCGGAAGAACGCCGACATTCTCAAGCCTTGAGAGAACCGATGAGGCTCCAAAAAACATATCTCCGACTTCTTGGGTTTCTCTTAAAGCGTCCTTGAGAGTTTTCAAAATAGATGAACGCATCGAATCCGGGATGTCGTAAGTCGTTCCGCCTGGTTTTATAAGGCCTTTTCCGTAGCGATGGCCCGATACCCGCATCAAAAGATTTAGAAAGTCCCCTCTCATCCTGCCGAAATAAGCCGAAGCCGGAAGATACCCAATATCCCCGCTGATGGCGGCCAAATCTCCAAGATGATTGGCGATTCGCTCCAACTCAAGCGCGCTTGCGCGAACGGCTTCGGCTTCAAGGCCCACTTTTCGGTTAGAGAGAGCTTCCATGACCGCGCAATGGGCCCAGGCATGGGAGACGGCGGAATCTCCGCAAATAGCTTCGGCAAGCGAAAGCGAGCGCGAAGGATAACAGGGGATCATCTTCTCGATTCCACGATGCTGGTATCCCAGTTGAATTTCTAAATGGCGGACATTTTCGCCATGGCACTGAAAACGGAAATGTCCGGGTTCGATAATTCCCGCATGGATGGGGCCGACGCCAATTTCATGGACTTGGGCTCCCTGTTCCTGAAAAAAAGACGTCCGGTTCGCTGGAGTTTTCCTTACGGGTTTAAGCCAAGGATGATTTTCCGGAACAAGGCCCGAATTTTCATAAATTTCACGCTCGAACAAATGGGCCTGCGGACAAGCGGGGGTCAAGGATGGAAAATTTTGAACGGGTTCGGACGCGGCGAGATGAATGTTTCCCTGTTCATCATCGCTTAAGGCGGCGAAAAGGGGGGCTTTTGAGTGTGAGTGAGGGGCGTTTGAGAAAAGGGCCAGGAGACGAAATTTTTTGGAGATCAAATCAAGAATGAGCTCGCGAAATCTCGCGATGGGAAAAACCGGAATTCGGGAGATAGCGACCGCGTCCCCGCTTTTGATGGAGAGAAAAGGCGCGCTTTCGCTCACGCCTTTTCTCCGTTTAGAATTTGGG
>JAJZCM010000005.1 GCA_021846045.1 bacterium
GATCAGGCGAGACGCTGGGCCAGTTGCTCAAAATCCGGCGGCATTCGCTGCAATTGGCGGCTTGCCATGATGCCGATGCCGGTTCTGGAATATGTCGTTGTCCATGAGTTGTGCCACTTAAAAACCCACGATCATTCTCCCGGGTTTTGGCGCATCGTGAAATCGGCGCTCCCGGACTATGAGAAGCGGCGTGAGTGGCTCCGCGCATGGGGACCGGGACTCTCCCGAAGTTCAATATGTTAGAATCATCATATGTCAACCTTAAAAACCGCGAAAAAGAAAAAGCCCGCAGCCGCGAAAAAAGCCGGCATCCACTCTAAGAACAATGGGAAGGTGCGCGTCGTCATCGCCGATGATCAAACTCTCTTTCGCGAAGGAATTAAGGACATGCTGGCCGATGAAAGAACAATCGAAGTCATCGGAGAGGCCGCGGACGGAAAAGAAGCCCTCAAACTGGTTAAAACGCTCAAACCCAATGTCATTTTACTCGATATCAAGCTCCCTCACATGGACGGAATTCAGGCCGCGCGGCAAATTCATAAGGAATGCCCGCGCACCAACGTTCTTATCTTGTCGTCTTTCGAGGATGAGTCCCATGTCATGGAAGCCATTCAAGCCGGGGCCAACGGTTATCTGTCGAAAATGCTGCCCTCCTACGAACTCGTCAACGCGCTCAAAGCCTTCGCGAATAAAAACGTCCTGATTCCTCAACCCGTGATGAGCCGCTTGATGGACAGCCTTCGAAAAGCCAACAACGCCATTCCGGATTCTTCGCTGGTCGCCTTGACCCGGATGGAAGTAAAAATTTTGGCGTTCTTGGGAAGAGGGCAATCGAACAAAGAAATCGCCATCAAGCTGAGCCTCAGCGTCAAAACCATTAAAAATCATCTGAACAATATGTTCCAAAAACTCAGCGTCGCCAATCGAACGGAAGCCGTGGTGAAGGGAATAGACTTGGGAATCATCTCCGCCGAGAAAGAGACCGACGGAGCGTAAATTAAAATGGAAGGCCCTCAAGAGACAAAAAAAAGCAGCGGTTTCTGGGGATTATTGGCGCTGATCGTGTTCATCGGCGCTGGAGCCGCGATTTTTTACTTCTCAAAGAATGAAAATCGCCCGCTTAATATCCCCAGTTCGGAATTTAACGTCACATCCCTGCCTCAAGAATCAGGGTCAAACGTTCCCACAAACCCGCCTTCTCCAGCGGCTCAGGGCTCCCAGTCCGGTCTCAATATGATTAAGGGAGTAATCCCAGGGCTTTTCAGCGGCTCTAAAGCCAAGCCGTCCGCCGCGCAGACTTCAGCCGATCAATTTACCGCTCTCTGCCGCTCCAACGAGGGAAAGGTTCAGGCCTTAGCCATGGCCTACACCCGCCGCTATCCGGCCATCCGGCAATATGGGCGCGATTGGATGAGCTATCCCGATCTTAAGAATCTTAACGATACTTATATGAAGAACCACGACCCCATTGCGTTTCTCAAAGGTTTGTCCGCTTCCCAAAATTTTGGAAAACTCGTTAAAAAATACGCCAAGCGTCCTGAAATTCGGCAATTCGCGCAAGACGCCGTCCATCAAGCCCCGCCCCAGCTTATGTCGGTGGGAATGAGCGTTCTCAGCCAAAACAACACCGTCAAGGGAGTGGCCTCCAACATCTCGCAAGCGCTGGGTTTCCCCCCGGGCCTATTTAATTCTCTGGGCGGGCAATCGCCTCAAGCCGATCAAAAGGCGATCATGAATTCAGTCAACTCCCAGATGCGGCAGCTTCAGAATGTTCTTCCCCAGGCCCAAGGAAACGGCCAATAAATCCGACCCGCCATGAGTAAACTCAGCGAACGCTTCACCCTCCTTGATCATCGTTATGGAGCGCCCAACTATCACCCGCTTCCCATTGTTCTTGAAAAAGGCAAGGGGGTTTATGTTTGGGACGTTAATGGAAAACGCTATTTCGATATGTTGTCGGCCTATTCGGCGCTCAATCAAGGACATAATCACCCACAAATCGTAGCGGCGGCCAAGGCCCAGCTTAACCGCCTGACTCTCACTTCCCGCGCCTTTCATAACACATTGATGGGTCCCTTGCTCAAGGAAATTTGCCGCCTGACCGGACAAGACAAGGCGATTTTAATGAATTCCGGAGCCGAGGCGGTCGAAACCGCGATTAAAGCCATGCGTATTTGGGGATACCAGATTAAGAGAATTCCCAAGAACCGGGCAGAGATTATCGTCTGCCGCAACAATTTTCACGGAAGAACGACGACGATCGTCGGATTTTCCTCCGACCCCGATTCCTATGAAGGATTTGGCCCTAAAACCCCGGGGTTTGTTGAAATCGAATACGGTTCGGCGGAAGCTCTTGAACGCGCGATCACACCCAACACCTGCGGATTTCTTTTTGAACCCATCCAGGGAGAAGCCGGAGTCCTTATCCCGCCGGAAGGATACCTAAGAAAAATCCGCACGATCTGCTCTCGAAAAAACGTCCTCCTCTGCGCCGATGAAATACAGACGGGCCTAGGCCGAACGGGAAAGCTTTTTTGCTGCGATCATGAGAAGATTCGCCCCGACCTCATCATTTTAGGCAAAGCCCTCTCGGGAGGCCTCTACCCGATTTCAGCGGTTGCCGCCCGCGCCGAAATTATGAACTTATTTACCGCAGGAAAACATGGCAGCACCTTTGGCGGAAACCCCTTGGCCTCCGCCATTGGACTTGCGGCCTTAAACGTCATCATCAAGGAAAAACTGCCTCAAAAAGCGGCAGCGACGGGAAATTACTTTAAAAGCCTCCTCCGAACGCTTAAATCGGATCGAATTCGAGACATTCGAGGCAAAGGACTTCTAATCGGAGTCGAACTTAAAATACCGGCCCGCCCCTTCTGCGAAGCCCTTGCGAAAAATGGGATTCTAGCCAAAGAAACCCACGAAAAAACCATCCGTTTGGCCCCCCCTCTTCTCATCACCAAAGCCCAAACCCTGGAAGCCTTTGGTCTCATCTCGAGCGCACTGGCGCATCGTTAAAAGTTTTGTAAAATAAACTCCTCATGATTCCTCAAAAACATCAAGAACTTGCGCTTCCGGAAAGACTGTCCCGGCTGAAAGACCTAGCCTATAACCTTTGGTGGTCCTGGCGCCATGAAGCGCGCTTTCTATTTCGGGAAATTGATCCAATCTTGTGGGAATCTTCAAACCATAATCCTGTTTTGCTTCTGCACCGCTCAAAAGACAAGCTCATTCAATTATCTAATGACCAGCGATTTCTGGCGCATTATGATCAGGTAGTGGATGCTTTCGACCATGATACCAGTTGCTCGGACACCTGGTTTGAACGACGCTTTGGAAATGACGCCAGAAACAGAGCCATCGCTTATTTTTCCGCGGAATTCGGCCTTCATGCGTCTCTCCCGCTTTATTCCGGAGGTTTGGGAATCCTGGCGGGGGACCATTTAAAATCGGCCTCGGATCTCGATCTGCCTTTAGTCGGAGTTGGGTTCATGTATCCCAAGGGCTATGTCACGCAGAGGTTGGGAGCCGACGGCTGGCAGCAAAATATTTACCATGATCTCAATTGGGATTATGCCCCCATTTTGCCTTTGTGCCGTCCCGATGGGGAACGCGTTATTTTTGATTTTTCCCTTGGTTCCTGGCAGCTTAAGGTCGCCGTTTGGCTGGTTCACATTGGGCGAGTATCCCTCTATTTAATGGACACCAACATTGATGGCAATTCACCCATTGACCGTGAGATTACGACCCAACTTTACGGCGGAGATCATAGCATGCGGCTCAGGCAAGAAATTGTTCTTGGAATCGGCGGCTTGAGGCTTTTAAGATTTTTAGGAATCCCCGCCTCATTTTTCCACGCCAACGAAGGGCACGCTTCCTTTTTATTCGTAGAACTTCTCCATGAAAAAATCGCCGCCGGTTTGTCCCTCGCGGAAGCCAAGAGCGAGACCGCTCAGGAAACCCTGTTCACGACTCATACCCCGGTTCCGGCCGGCCACGACGTCTTTGAATCGCAGCTTTTGATGCCCTTTTTTCAAGACTACATCAACGAACTAAACCTAACGCAGGAAGAGTTCCTGGAATTGGGCCAATCCCCCAATGAAGTCGGCTGGAACATGACAGCCCTAGCCTTAAAGCTGGCGGGGCATAAAAACGCGGTCAGCAAAAAGCATGGGGAAGTTTCTCGGGAAATGTGGCATAAACTATGGCCGGAAAAAGCGCTTCACGAGGTCCCCATCGATTACATCACCAACGGGGTTCATCTCGGATTTTGGGTCCAATCGGACCTCCAGCAACTATTTAACTGGCGCCTCGGCATCCACTGGGTTAGGGCTCAAGACAACCCCGGCTTCTGGGAAGGCATTGGAAATATTCCCGACCAAGAAATCTGGAATGCGCATCTCCGGGCCAAGGACAGACTCCTAAGCATCCTTGAACATCGGCTTAAAGCCCGCTGGCAGGAAGGCGCGGAACCCGGCCAGATATTGGCGCAGGGAGCGCTATTGGACCGCGAAATTCTAACCATCGGGTTTGCCCGAAGGTTTGCCACTTATAAAAGAGCCAATCTCATTTTCCATGATATCGAACGCCTGAAGCGAATCATCCTCAATCCCGCCCGTCCCGTGCAATTGATCTTCGCGGGTAAGGCCCACCCGGCCGACAATAACGGGAAAGCCCTAATCCAGCAGATATTCCATCTTGCAAAGGACCCTGCTTTTGCCGGACATATTTCCTTTGTCGAGGACTACGATATGCAGCTCGCCCGTTATCTAGTCCAGGGCTGCGACCTATGGCTCAATAACCCCATCCCCCCGCTTGAAGCCTGCGGGACCAGCGGGCAAAAAGCGGCCTCCAACGGAGTTCCAAACCTCAGCATCTTGGACGGCTGGTGGGAAGAAGGCTTCACCGGGACCAACGGGTGGGGTATTGAGGGTATCGGCAAAGAATCCTCCGATAGAAACGCCGAGGAAGCCGATAAAATCTACCGCGCGCTTGAATCGCAAATCATTCCTCTTTTTTACGACCGCAGTTCAGACTCCATTCCGCACGGGTGGGTAAAAATCATGAAGGAAGCGATTCGCACCGCCGCCCCTCGATTTTCCGCCCAGAGAATGGTCAAGGAATACGTGGAAAAATTTTATTCCAAGGCCTTTGAACAGGTTCCCGTCGCCTAAATGGGGAACCTTGAGATTTATCCCCCCTGGATCGTCACCTCCGCGACAGAACTTTCGGAAGTCGTCTCAGAAATAGAAAATTCTCCTCAGCTGGCGGTTGACATCGAATCCGACAGCTTTTACGCCTACCGGGAACGGGTCTGCCTCATTCAAATTTCATCTCCCGCTAAAGACTACATCATCGATCCCCTGGCAATTCAAGATTTGTCTCCCTTGGGAAAAATCTTCTCAAACCCCGCCATGGAAAAAATCTTTCACGCCGGGGAATACGACGTCTTATGTCTTAAGCGCGACTACCAATTTGAATTTAGAAACCTCTTCGACACGATGATCGCGGCGAGGTTTCTTGGAGAAAAAGAATTGGGGCTTAAAGCGGCGATTTCAAAACACTTTAAAATCGAACTTTGCAAAAAACATCAGCGAGCGGATTGGGGAAAAAGGCCTTTGAGCGATGAGCAGCTGCGCTACGCTCAATTGGATACGCATTTCTTGATTTCTCTTTCGAACATCCAAAAAAAATCTCTATTTGAGCGTGAGCGCTTTGAAGACGCGAAGGAAGCCGCTGAAAGTTTATCCGCTCTTCAAGCGCAAATACGGCCCTTTGACGCCGAGGGATACCGCAAAATCAAGGGCCATCGAGATCTCTCGCCGGAAAGCCGCGGAATTCTCAAGGAGCTTTATCTCTGCCGGGAGGAAATTGCCCGGACCCGGAATAAGGCCCGGTTTCGAATCATGAACGACGAGCTCCTCATTCAACTCGCAAAGGCATGTCCCAGAGACGTCTCCGAACTTGCCCCGATTAAAGGCATGACCCCTTATCTTCTCCAGGCTTTTGGCCGGCATATCGTCGACTGCGTCTTGCGTGGAGAAAAATCCCCAGAAACCCTCCTTCATTGTGCTGATGCAACCCGGGTCCGCCGCACGCCTCCCGAGGAAGTCAATCTCTTCGAAAAATTGCGCCTCTGGAGAAAAACCCGGGGTGAGACTGAAGGCCTCGACCCTGCGGCAATACTTTCAACAGAGCAACTAAAAGACATCGCCCATGCCCTTTGGAGCAAGAAAAAAGATGTTTTCCGCTCACTGAGTCCCTTGAAAAAAAACCGCTACGAGCAAAGCCTGCTCAAGTTCATATCCTCCATTCAGGAATGATATAATGAACTTGGAACTTTCTAAAAGCGAGCTAAGGCTCCGCCTAAAATAGCCCGCTTCTAGAGAGTTTCTATGTTTCAAAAAATTAAACGCCTAGTCTTCGGGGAACCTCAAGACGTAAGAGACCCGCAAGTTTTTCATCGTATTTCCCTTGTTGCCTTTCTGGCCTGGATAGGGCTGGGAGCCGACGGCCTTTCATCCTCCTGCTACGGCCCCGATGAATCTTTTCGGGTTCTAGGCTCCAATCATTATCTGTTGATTCTCGTCGCCTTGGCGGTCGCTCTCAGCGTTTTCATCATCTCCTATGCCTATTCCCGTGTCATTGAGCATTTCCCATTTGGCGGCGGCGGCTATGTGGTCGCGACCAAACTTTTAGGACCCTCCTTTGGAATCGTCTCCGGATCAGCCCTTCTCATTGACTATATTCTGACCATCACCACCTCCATTGCGGCGGGAACCGACGCTTTTTTCAGTTTCCTGCCTTATTCCTATCAAGCGTGGAAATTCCCCCTTGAATTTTGCATCATCGGCTTTCTAGCCGGGCTTAACTTACGCGGCGTCAAGGAATCCGTCGAGGCGATGATGCCGGTATTTTTATTTTTCATCCTAACTCATGTCGTTCTCATTTTCGGAACGATCGCGCTTAAACTCGGAGATTTCCCCACCGTTGCCCATCAAGTTCACGCCGGATTTACCAACGGAATAGCGACCATCGGATTCATGGGAATGGCGGCCATTTTTCTGCGTTCTTATTCCATGGGAGCCGGAACCTACACCGGTCTTGAAGCGGTCTCAAACGGACTGGCCATCATGCGGGAACCCAAGGTGGAAACGGGAAAAAGAACGATGACCTACATGGCGATTTCCCTGGCCGTTACGGCCGGCGGAATTCTCTTGGCGTATCTTCTCGTTCACGTGGAACCTATTCCCGGACAAACAATGAATGCCGCTCTATCAACCCGGTTCGTGGAATTATTAGGAATTTCCCCCGCTCTTGGGAAATGGTTCACCATTCCAACGCTTCTCTCGGAAGCGGCTCTTCTCTATGTCGCGGCTCAAACCGGTTTTATCGACGGCCCCCGGGTCATGGCTAATATGGCCCATGATTCCTGGCTTCCCCACCGGTTTTCGACCCTCTCCGACCGCTTAACGACCCAGGACGGAATTTTACTAATCTCCGGAGCCTCCGCCTTGATGCTTCTCTACGCGCGCGGCAACACGGAAACCTTGGTCTTGATGTACGCTATCAACGTGTTCATCACCTTCTGTTTAACGGAAGCGTCGATGATCCGCTTCTGGATTCATGGACGAAAGACCCATGCGGACTGGCAAAGAAAAATCAGCGTCCACATCATCGGCTTCTGTCTTTGTTTTTCGATCCTGACCATTAATACCGTTGAGAAATTCGCTCAAGGCGGATGGGTCACCCTCGTCACGACAGCCGCCTTGATCGGCCTTTGTTTTCTTATCAAAAACCATTACGATTCTCTTCAAAAAGATTTTAAGCGCCTAGACGACATACTCACGAACCTCCCGCAATCGGAAAAGACCGATTTCCCCAAGACCGACCCTAAAGCCCCGACAGCGGTGATCCTAGTCGGCGGATACAGCGGACTCGGGGTTCACTGCATTCTTTCCATTCAGAAACTTTTTCCGAATTACTTCAAGAATTTTATTTTCATCTCCATCGGGGTGGTCGACAGCGCTTCTTTTAAAGGCGTCCAAGCGGTCGAGGATGTGCAAAAAGAAACGGAGACGTCTCTCAAACGCTATGTGGCGCTCGCACACAGTTTCGGCTTCGCCGGCGATTTTCGCGTGGGCATCGGCACTGAAGTCGTCGCCGAAGCGGAAAAAATCTGCGTTGATCTCTCCAAAGAATATCCGCGCGCCATTATTTTCGCCGGAAAGCTCATCTTCCAAAACGAACACTGGTTCCATCGCTTGCTTCACAATGAAACGGCCTATCAAATGCAAAAGCGCCTGCAGTTTTTAGGACTTAATTCGATGGTTCTCCCGGTGAGGGTCTTATCTTCGGTCGGAAACTAAACTAAGTATTTTTTTCCCGCATCCAATAGGCGCCAACCACGACAAACAGGGCGCCGAACACGACATAAAGCGGCCAATAGGTCTGATGTAAATTCTTCCAGAAGCCTTCCGCCCCGTGCAAGGTCAAAATCCAGGCCGCGACGGCCATTACGGCGGTAAAAAAAGTCGTCGAAAGCGCCAAAATATTGAGTTTTCTTCCTTTAATTTCCCAACCGGTTAAAATCGCAACCAAAAAAATTCCGAGCAGCGGCCCATAGGTAAGCGCGGTGATGCGAAAAGCCATCCACAAGAGATTATCCAAACGCCTTAAAACCATCGCAAAAATAATAAAGAAAATCCCAAAGCCTAAAAATGAAATCTTAGAAGCTTTGAGGCTTTGTTCTTCAGATGACTCCGGATTAATAAAAGGACGATAAAAATCAACAACAAAGGACGTAGCTAAGGATGCCATCGCGGAATCAGCGCTCCCCATCGCGGCGGAAAAAACCGCCGCGAGCAATAGTCCTCTCAAGCCGCTGGGGACGACCATCAAGATAAAACGCGGGAAAACATGATCGGAATCTTTCATACCCGCGATAAACGCGGGGTGAAAATGGGCATAGGCATAGAGAGAAGCCCCGATACTTAGGAAGAGAAAAACAATGGGAACGTTAAGAATCCCCCAAAACATCAGGCTTAAGCGCGCCCCTTTTTCATCACGACAAGACAAGAGCCTTTGAACCATATCCTGATCAGTCCCGTATGCGGCCGAGGAATTAAAAAATCCCCAGATGACCATTAAGCCGAGAATTCCAAGGTTTGGCGGGCTCAACAAATCCAAAAAGTTAAATTTATTGTAAACCGTTCCATCCGACCTAACCGCGTGCCGGCCTAAACTGACAATCGTTGAAACGCCTCCGGGAATATGAGTCACGAGATAAAACAAAGCCGCCAAGGCTCCGCCGATTAAAAGAAAAAATTGAATGGTATCGGTCCACGCGACCGCCCGGCCCCCTCCCAGCGTGGCATAGGCCAAAATAAGGCCGACAATAATTAAAACGCTACTTTGGTAGGAGAGTTCCCCGCCGCTGACGACTTCGAGGACCTTGGCCACGGCGACCACGCGGACTGTCGAGGCGAGAAGGCGAGTAATTAAAAAGTAAGCCGATGATAAAGTTCTGACTGAAGAGCCGAAACGCCTTCCAATCGCCTCGTAAATCGATGTCACTCTCAATCTTTGGAAATGCGGCAAAAAAGCGTAGGCGATAAAAAAAGTGGCGGCAATATCCCCGGGATTGCTCAATAAATACCTGAAATCGGAAGAATAGCCTTCGGCCGGGGCTCCGATAAATGTCACCGCGCTCAAACACGTGGCCACAAAGCTTGCCCAGGTCACGAAAGAGGGAATGGAGCGTCCCGCTAAAAAATAATCGTCCGTATTTTTTTTAGCGCGCCGCGCGGCCCAAAAACCGATTCCGGAAAGGACCGCGACATAGGAGATTAAAATCGCCCAATCTAGGGCGCCTAAATGAATAAAATGACCCACACGTCAAATTAGCATTTTACCGGCGCGTCTTAGGAGCCTCGCCCGAAAGAAGCCGCCGCGCCGCGCCATTGTCTCCCAAAACCATTCCGCCGGAGGTGTCGGCCTGAAACAGATAGACAATCGACTTGCGTTTGGAGGAATTTCCGAATGTGACGCGATAGCGAACTAGGTAAACCCCCTGGGATACCTTGCCGGCGCTCCATTCTTCTTTAACATCCGCGCCCGCGCCAAATTCATAATCAAGCCACCTTCGGACATCGACTTTAGACCTGTCCAGAGCCCTTTCCAGCAAGGGATATTGTTTGACCAATTCAATGGCCTTCTTGGATGGATTCGGCGTTGCTTCTGATTGCTGTTCCTCCGAACCCTGGGCCAGCGGGGAACTCGGAGAAGGAGAAGAAGCCTCGGTTGAGTTTGGAGTCGGATTTTTCTGTTCCGAAGAAATCGGAGCCGGGCTTTCGGTTTGCGCGGAAGGCGCGGGAGAAGCCGCCGTTTGTGCGGGCGGCATGGAAAGACTTTGTTCCGGTTGCGAGCCCGGAATAGGCGCGGGAGAAGACTGATCCAGCCCCAAGGGTTTTTGGGTTGATCCAGGGTTAAGCATATTGCTGATATCCCTTGGGTTTCTAAAAAAGAGAAAAAATGAAACCGCCGCTAAGACCACCACCCCAAGACCCAAAACCGGAAGAAGCTTCGATCGCGATTTTTTCGCAGATTTTTTCGTCTGATTTTTATCCGGAACCGCAGATTCCGGTTTGGCAAAACGGTCCAACAATTCCTGCGAATCGGGAGGAGTTTGAAAAGGAGCCGGGGCTCCTTCCACTGGCGGTGAGAAAGCGCCAAAACCTTCCGGCGCGGCTCCTGGAAAAACGGAAGGAGAATTCGGCTCGTTAAAAATCGGAGTGATCAACGGCTCCGAGGCGCTGCCCTGCGCCGTTTGAATGGAATTTTCAATCGCGATTTGTGGTCCTGCCTCCGAAAAAATATTTTGTGGGGAAAACTGCCCTGGCGCAGAAGAGGCCGCATCAACAGGAGATGAAAACTGGATCAAGCTCTCCGGCGCTCCGGGCGCGAGAACATTTCCACCCGCAGGAACGCCTTCAGGATTTTGATTGCTCGCGGGAAACACAAATGAGTTTGCTTCTCCAGCGGGAGAGGCTTGAACCGGATTTTCAAACTCGACAGGCGCGGAGGAAATCTGGATTTGAGCGGGCTCTGCATTCGAAGAAGGCGTCAATGGGGATTCAAGCTCCACGGGCTTGCTCTCAATAATTTCAACCGGAGACTCCGACGCAGATTGAATCGGAATTATTTGAGCATCTTGAGATTCCTGATCGGGAGCGCGCAAGATGAGGTTTTGATTTTCTTGAACCGGCTCATCAACAGCTTCAAGAGAATCCCCCATTTGAATCTGCAATCCTCCCGCGCTTGACTCATCTAAGGAATCCCAAGATTCTCCCATTTGAAAGCGCAGTTCCTCAGGGTTTCCATCTTGACGAACCTCTTCATGCTCAACAAGAACCGGCGCAGCGAGAGTTTCCTCAGGCTTGATGCTGATTGGAGAAACGGGTTTTAAATCCAACTTAACGGGCGCCGGAGGGGAAACTGGCGGGAGCGGTATTTGAGGAGACGGCAGCGGCGGAGCGGACGGCGGAGGCGGAACTGAACTCAAAGGAGAGTTCTTAAAAGACTCAAACCTTTCTTCAAACGCATTCAAATAACGCTTAAGAATCTGCTCAAAATCATGCGCGTTTACTTCCTCACGCAACTCTAAAGAAGCCGGAGGAGCCGGAAGGTCGGGACGCTGGGGCGCCATTTGAAAAAGCGAAGTCTCCGACCAATCAAACGAAACGTCTTCCAGCGTTTTCTCGAATTGTGGAAAAGCATTCTTGCTTTTTTCAATATCCTTATTAAAGAATGGAGCGGCCCATTTTAGTTCTTCAAACTCCTCGTCTAAAACCTGCCCTTCATTGACAAGGAAATCGCCAGAAAAAGATTCCTGCCCGAACAAATCCATCACCGAATGCCATCGCCCATCGGGAACGCCCGCTTCCTCCTCGCAAATGAGAGTATCGGGGTCTCCACTCAAGGCCTGGACATCATCCAATTTATAAGGCCCGGAAATTCTATTGTCTCTGTAGAGATAATAAGGCATAGAAAATTAAGATCTCGTTGACCGTCGCAGAAAAGTGTAGATGAAACTTGTTAAGAATTCAATACGTAATAAAGCCCCCCTTCTCCCGCAGGAGAAGGGGGGCTTTATTTGGCGGAATTACGCGTTACGCGGCGCCGAAGTCTGAATCCTTATCATCGCCGCCTACAGCCACATCGGCCAATTCTTCTGCCGAATCCTCAAAGGAGGCGTTTTCAGAAGCGCTTTGACAAGAAATGCAATATCGGGCGAAGGGAAGCGCCTTGAGCCGAGGTTTGGGAATCGGATTGTGGCAAGATTCACAAAGCCCGTAAATCCCTTTCTCAATTTTTCTAATCGCGGCCTCGATTTGATCCAAAGTGACGCGTTCGTTATCCGACAACTCGAAAATGAGTTCTTTCTCAGTTGAAAGATTCGCCTGGTCCATTGAATCACCCATCTCCGAATCATCCGGCAATGATTTTCTGGACACGGTTTTTAAAAGATCCTCTTTCATGGCCAGAAGCTCTTTATGAATCGCCGAAAAGTTCCCAGACACGGGGGATTTCATGGGCGCTTTTTTCGAAACTGTTTTTTTCTTGACTGCGGTTTTCATAATCTCACTCCTTAATTTTCCTCTTAGACTAATCTAATACGCTTAAAAACGCAAAAAGTTCATCCGAACAGACTAGCATATTTCATGCGCCTAAATTTTACCTGCGGCCAGAGACCGGCAAGATTCCTTAAGGCGTTGTCAAGAAATAATATGAGCGATTTGGAAGCGCAAGCCTGCGCCGAATTCGAGACGCGAGGAGCAAGCATAGCTTGAGCTATGTGCGCGACGAGCAACGAAGAAGTCGGCCAGGATCGCGCTTCCCCTTCGGGGCCAGGCGATTTTGGGCTGCGACTTCGTCTCTCCTCGCTTACATACCGCAGAGGGTATGCTCGCTCGTCGTTTCTCGTCTCGCTCCAATCTTGCCTAGCCAAATCGCTCATATTATTCCTTGACAACGCCTAAGCCTTTTAACGGCCTCCTCTCGCCCCATGACCTCGATCATTAAAAACAAGGTCGGACCGTCGGTTCGGCCCGAAACGGCCGCGCGAAGCGGATGGAAAACTTGCCCCGCCTTAAAGCCCTTTTCCTGGGCGTATTGGCGAACGGCGGCCTCGATTTCTTTTTCCTTAAAGGCAGGCAGATCCTGAAGACGAACAGACAAATCCTCAAGAATACGCAAGACATCAGGGCCGGAAAGGGATTTTTCCCGCGCTTGAGGCGTCATTTCAAGCGGCTTATAGAAAAAATCAACCAAACTCGGAATCTCGGTCAATTTCTTGTATTTTTGATGTTCCAAGGAAATCGCAGACTCAAGGGAAGGAGAACCGGGAGCCGGCTTGATTCCGGCCCGGTCCAGAAAAGGCTGGGCGGCTAGAACGAGATCGGAAACCGGCATTTTTCGGATATATTCCCCGTTCATCCAGGTCAATTTGACGTTATCAAAGGTCGCGGGATTTTTCTGGCAGCCTTCAATGTCAAAGCTTGAGATGAGTTCATCATAGGAGAACAAGTCCTGGGAATTTTTAGTCGCCCATCCCAAAAGTGCAAGATAGTTTCTCAAGGCTCCGGGAATAAAGCCCTCATTTTTGTATTCCAGAACCGAAGTCGCCCCGTGGCGCTTTGAAAGTTTAGCTCCATCCGGCCCCAAGATCATTGATAAGTGGGCAAAAACCGGAGGAGCCCATCCCAAGGCTTCATAAAGCCTCAACTGGGATGGAGTGTTGGACAAATGCTCGTCTCCTCGAATCACGTGGCTGATCTCCATTAGATGGTCGTCAATCACGCAGGCAAAATTGTACGTTGGAACCCCGCTGGTCTTGATAATGACGAAATCTTGAAGGAGATTGTTCTCAAAAGAAACCTTGCCTCGAATCAAATCATCCACCACCGTTGTTCCGGAATCCGGCATCTTAAAGCGTATTGAGTATTTCTTTCCGGCTGAATCGTATCCTTTCTTCTCCTGGTCGGTCAGGTTTCGGCATCTCCTATCGTAGCGGGGCGGGCGTTTTTCCAAAGCGGCCAAGCGGCGCATCTCGTCTAAATCTTCCTTTGAACAATAGCAACGGTAAGCCTTTCCGTCCCGCATCAATTGATCTAGGAATTTCTTGTAGATATCCAAGCGCTGCATCTGGAAATACGGCTTATACGGCCCTTCGCTCAGTAGACTGTCCTTGGGGCCCTCGTCCCAATTGAGCCCCAGCCAGTGAAGGGAATCTAAAATGGCTTGAACTGAGTCCTCGGTGGACCTCACCTCATCGGTGTCTTCGATTCTAAGGACAAAAGAACCTTTATGTTTTCTCGCAAAAAGCCAGTTAAAAAGAGCCGTACGCGCGCCGCCAATATGAAGAAATCCCGTCGGAGACGGAGCAAAACGAGTTCTGATTTTCATTATTTTCTCCCTGCGTTCTTTGTTCGCGAAGCGAAAGCGTGCCGGGGCATCTCTTGGAAAGACGTTATGCCTCGGTCTGCGTTCCTTGTTCGCGAAGCGAAAGCGTGCCGAAGCATCTTAAGGAAAGACGTTATGCTTTGGCCTGCGTTCTTTTTCCACTTCTAAAAGCTCCCGTGCATGCTGGCGACTCGCATTCGTAGGGCTTCCCCCTAACATCACCGCGAGAACCTCAAGCCGGTCCCCCCCGGACAATCGCTTCACCTGAGTTTTTACTGTTTCCGAATCCATTTCCTTCAAAACGTGAAATTGAGTTTGAGCCAAACTCGCAATTTGAGGCAAATGAGTCACGCATAAAATTTGCCGGCCCTTGGCTAAGTTAAGCAGCTTGTCTCCAAGAAGGCGGGCCGCGGCCCCGCCCACGCCCGCATCCACTTCATCGAAAATTAAAATTGGAGTCTTGTCCGCCTGGGCTAAAACCGTCTTAAGGCCCAGCATCACGCGGGACAATTCTCCGCCGGAGGCGGTTTCCCTTAAAGGCCTAAGCGGCGCGCCGGGGTTTGCGGAAAACATAAATTCTATTGCGTCTCCGCCGAAGGAATGGTACTGCCCATCTTCCATCTCAATTGAGATTTTGAGCTCCGCATGCAAAAGGCCCAAGCCTTTAAATTCAAGAGCCAAGGCTTTCTCGAGTTTTTTAGCCCCTTGGGTTCTCCGAATATGAAGCTTCTCGCACAAACTTTTCAGCTGGGACTCCGCTTCATCTTCCTGCCGCTTAAGTTCTTCGAGTCCTTCAGCCCTGTTTTCAAGACGAAACACTTCCTCAGACAAAACATTTTTCTCGTTTAAAAGTCCCGTGAAATCCTTTCCATACTTTTTCTTCAACCGCGCGATTTGGTCTAATCGTTCAAGCATTGAATCGAGCTTCGCCGGATCGAGGCTCAAGCGGGATTGATAGTCCGACAAAGTTTCGGAGATATCCGAGAGGACTCCTCTCGCCTCCGACAAAGGAGTTTTCAGGCGTTCAAGGGAAGGGTCCATCTTGGTTAATTCCGCGATTTGGCGATCCAGCTCTTGAATCTGAGCCAAGCAAGACGATTCCCTTGCATACAAAATTCCATAGGCCTCGGCAGCTGCGGATTTAAGACGCTCCGCGTTTCTCAAAGGAGGGAGTTCCGCCTCTAATTTTTCTTCTTCGCCTTCTTTTAAGTTGGCCGCTTCGAGCTCGGCAAGGCGAAAACGGAGGTAATCCAGTTTCTCACTTCTTTCCGTCTCCGATAAGTTTAAAGATTCGATTTTTTGCTTAAGCAAGGACCAACGCTCAAAAGCGGCTTTCACTTCACCAAGAAGTTCGTCTTGTTCTGAAAAAGAATCTAAGAATTCTCGTTGAAAAGCCGGCTTCATCAGCTTCTGATGCTGGTTTTGTCCGTGAAAGTCGATGAGCGAATCCGCCAGTTGAGACAACATCGCGGCTGAAACGGGTTCATTGTCAATAAAGGCTCGACTTTTTCCGCCCTCATCAATCTCGCGGCGAATAGAAATCGTCGCACCCGCGTCGCTGACCCCTTCCCCAAAGCGCGACGTGGACGCTCGGCCTTCGGCCTTGACCGCGTCCGGCTTGGCTGTTTTTCTGGGGAGGGAATTTGCCCAATCTCCGGAATCAAAAACAGCGTCGATTTGAAGGGTCTTTGCGCCCGAGCGAATCCAAGCGGAACTTCCCCGTCCGCCCATTAGAAATCCCAAGGCTTCCATCAAGATGGATTTCCCGGCTCCGGTTTCTCCCGTCAAGGCGTTAAAACCCGCAGAAAAATTAAGTTCGGCTTCCTCGATGACGGCGAAGTTTTTAACGCGAAGGGTTCTCAGCATTACCTTTCACCCCAATGGATTTTTCGTCTGAGGGTCTCATAATACGAAGATTCAGGGCTCAAGAGAATTTTAAGCGGCTTTTTAAAACGCCGAATATGAACTTCATCGCCGGCGTCCATCGGACGGGAAATCTGTCCATCCACGGAGAGAAAGACCTGGGGAATATCATTGGAGCGGCGTTTGCGCAAAATGACGGAAACTCGTTCCGAGGCCGGAACAATCAGGGGTCGATGCGTCATCGCGTGGGAACAGATGGGCAAAGACAATAAGACCTGCAAAGACGGCTCAATTAGGGGGCCCGAAGCCGCCAGAGCATAGGCGCTTGACCCCGTTGGAGTCGAAACGATGAGGCCGTCTCCCAAATAATCTGCGATTTTTAGGCCTTCTGATTTCATCTCCAAAAGAACCGCGCGCGCCTGGTCCCCGCAGCGAATCACGCAGTCGTTAAGCGCCAAGGTCGGGCCGAAAATTCTCCGATTTCCTCTCCACAATTCAGCCTCAATCATCAAGCGCTGTTCTTGCCGGAAACCTCCTGAAAGAATCTTCGCCGCGTAGCGAGGAAATTCGGCAGCTTCAAGGCCGGCTAAAAAGCCAAGCCCGCCAGAATTGACGCCAATGATCGGAATTCCATAAGGAGCGATGTTACGGGCCGCTTTTAGCATCGTTCCATCTCCGCCGACCGCAATCGCCAAATCCGAACGGCCAAGCCGGGTTGAGAAATCCGCGTCCCCTTCCGCATTGATGGAGACGCGATGCGCGCGCAAAACGCCGGCGACTTTCTTAAAATTCCGAGCCGCCTCGGGTTTGTCGGCGTTAAAAAAAAGGGAGACAGATTTAAAATGTCGCATCGATTTTAATCCCGTGGTTATTAATGACCGCCCTAACGGCTCGGCGGCGCAGCGAATTGATTATATCAAACTTTCTCATCCCATCTTGAACCGCCGGAGGCTCGAAATAAAAGCGATAAGCGCCCTGGAAAATTTTAAAATTCGCGCTCTCACGTTTAATAGAAAGAATTTTCAGATGAGAAGCGAGCTTTTGGGCGGCAAGAAAAGACGAACCCGGCAATAAAAACAAAGTCCCAATTCTCGCGATCCCTTCCGAGCGAAGAATTCTAAGGATCGATTCGGCGGATGGGGACGCCAGAACCAGGGACGTTCCCTCTTCTTTTCCGCAAATTAAGGCCGCTTGACCGCGCTCAAGGCTGAAGTATGTGATCTCCATCTGCGGCTGAAAAACCATATCCCATGCGAAATGAGATACCAAGACCAACAAGGCCCCGGCCGCGAAATAAGCCGCGATTTTCCACCTTGGACAAAAGAAAAGGGAAAACAGCGCCAGATAATATGCGATCAATGAAGACGCGCCCCAATGGGATAAAAAAATAGAAGCCATCGGCAGCCCCGAGAAAAAACGGCAGACGACGCAAAAAAACGACAATCCACCATTTAATGCCCAAGTGAGTCCCCAGGATAAAGAATTCGTATGAACTAAGACGCTCAGCCATAAAGCAAGTCCGCTAAACATGAAAATTCCCGCCAAGGGAAACAGAATCAAATTGGCCAAAGCGCCCAAAAAAGGCGCCCGTCCGAACCCGATGGCAAAGATCGGCCAAAGAACCCCTTCGACAATCAAAGTCGCGCCCAATATCTGAAGAATTCTTTTCAGCCAAGATTTTCCCAACATGGCCGTCCAGCGCTCAAATTGGGGAAATCCAAAGATAAGCCCGAAGGCAGCCGCGTAACTCATCTGAAATCCCATTGAAAACAAGGACATTGGATCCCATAAAAGTTCAACCCAAGCCGAAAGCGTCAAAGCCTGAAAGGGAACCGCGTCTCGTCCGCTCCTTAGCCCCCACTCAAGGAACAAAGCGGCAAGAAGAGCCCTCAAGTAAGGCGGTTCTCCGCCAACGGCGGCAGCATAGAAGCCCCCAACCAAGGCGGCAATTAATAGGCGCACGAGAGGCCTCAAAGCCGCGAAACGCCCCAGAAGCCAAATTGCCGCTAAAACCAAGGCGACCTTGGTTCCGGAGGGAACTAAAAGATGCATGACCCCCGCGTCTTGAATTTGCCGGTTGAGATTCTTGGGCAAGCGTCCCTTAAGGCCCAGGACCATCCCGCTCAAAAGACGCGCATAAACCGAATCAAGACGCGAATAGAAAACTTTCTGGACGGATTTTCTAAACGAGGCCGCCAAGGAAAAAAACTCCCAGCGCAAACTCAGCCCTCGCGCCGCGAGGCGGAGCGAATAAGCGTCAAGCTCATAGGAAATTCCGCGCGTGGAAAAAAAAGAGCGGACATCAAAATCCCCGGGATTTCGCGCGGACATAGGAACCTTTAATTTTCCGGCAACCCAAACGATATCTCCCGGGCTCACGTCTAATAGGGGAAAATTTCTGGGAAAACGCGCCAAAACGCGTCCGCGCAAGCGCGAGTTAAGAATTCTCCCTTCGAAAGTCCATCCGCCCCATCCCTCCTGGCTCGGCGTTTGGACCAAGACCGCAAACCCGGCTCCAAAAGAAAATGGGAAGTTTGCGTTTTGCGCGAAATGAACGCCCAGATACCCAAAACGATACGCCGCTGATAAAGCCGCCATGTAAAGGCAAAGTCCGACAAAAGAAGCCCGCCGGAAATAAGAAAGCGGCATATCCCCCCTACGACATTAAGGCCTTGGCTAAATCTCTCGCGCGAAAGCATAAGCGCAAACATCCGCCGCGCCAGAACGCCTAAGCTCCCTAGCGCAAGCCTCAAGAGAAAAACCCGTCGTACAAACATCATCAATTACGACTATCCGCCTTCCCCAAACATCGCCCGGCCGCGCGACCTTAAAAGCCCCGGCTATATTTTGCTCACGGCTTTTTTTGTCCAATTCCCACTGCGGACGGGTTTTGCGCGTGCGAATGATCGGATTCAAGACGGGAATGCCGGTTTCTTTCGAGATTGCCCGCGCCAAAATTTCCGCCTGATTATACCCCCTCTCGTTTTCTCGTCGAAAATGAAGGGGCACGGGAACCAGTATTTCCGGAGCTAAAAGTTCCCTAAAACGCGCCCAATGCCGAACCATCAGGCGCCCCGCCTCACGCGCCGCGGGAAACCGGCCCCGATATTTAAAGGAGTAGACCCAGGAATGAACCGGGCCGCGGTAAAGAAAGGCGGCACGAATCAACCGGCAGGCGAATTTTTTATTTCGACAGGACACGCAAAAGCCGCGGCTGAGCTGAGACACGTCCGCGCATCTTAAACAAAACGGCGGCTCCAAAGGAATCAATTCCGCGCGGCAGGAAAGGCAAAGGGCTCCGCTTTCACCCCCGGGCAAATCTCTCCGACAATGGGCGCAAACCGGCGGCCAGAAAAAATCCAGGAATTTCCGCTTCCAAAGCCGAGTGTCCACTTAGCTCTTACGGCACCGGAGTGAAAAAGTTCCCAACCCCGCCGGTTACAAGTAGCGGTTGATGACGATTCCAACCCGGCTTTGCCGCGGGCTGACGGAATTAGGGTAGATGCCGACAAAATCTCCGGGAACCGGAGGTCCTATTTTTCCCTTAGAGCTCAGATGGGCTTCCACCGTTAGTGGATATTTCAAATGGGCGTCTGGAAGCAAAAGATCATCGGAAGAGACCTTGTAAAAAACGGGAAAGCGCGGGTTGACCACGCGCTTAACCGCGATCGGCGTTCCGCCGGCGTCCTTAACAACGATAAACAAGGATTCTTCACGGTGTTGGACTTCATTCATCAGATTTCCCGAAACGGTAATCGAACCTGAAATGGCGAGATTGCCCCGGAATTTTTGGCATCCAAAAAGACCCAAGCAGAAAAGAGCCGCGGCGATAAAGGCGCTTTTATTGGGCTTTGATTTAAGGCGCGCCACCAAATCCCTCGGCAAAGTGATGTTAAGCCTTGATGTATTCATGCGCTCACCATGAGTGTATGGTAATACATAAAAACAGCAAAGCCAAAAGCCGCGCAAAAAAGTGAGACGCTCCCAGTTCTTCGGACCAGGGGCTGAGGTGGTAAAATGACCTTAAATGGGGAGCAAAAAGATGCGAAAACTGCAGAAACAGTATAGTGCGGACTTCAAAGCCCGCGTGGTGGTGTCCGCGTTGAGGGAAGACCGGACGCTCAACGAGATGGCAAGCCGCTACGAGGTTCATCCGACGGCGATTACGCGGTGGAAAAAGCAGGCTCTGGAAGGATTGCCTGGCGTGTTTTCGGCCCCGATGACAGGCCGGAGTCCCGACGATGCGCTTGAGGCGGATCTTTACGAGCGAGGACTACCTCGGGCGGCTGGAGAATGCCGGGGTCCGAATCAGCATGGACGGTCGGGGCCGGTTTCTCGACAATATCTTCGTCGGGCGGTTGCATCAATCGCTGGACTATCAAACGCCGGCTTGTGCATACTGGCAGGGAAGAAGGTCGTGAGAGTTGAGGCATGGCTGGGGACGCCGTTGAGAAGTTGTCCACATCGTCCACAGTTATCCACAGCAACTCACAGAAAGAAAAAGAAGCAAAAAAGAAAGAGGAACGTCCTACGATGACTTTCTTCTTATCTTCGAACGACAGCCTTAAATCAGGTCCACAGTAGTCGGACAAATGGGGAGCACCATACGCTTTCGGAATCCATGAGCGCGCCTTCGTCGATTGTCTTGTTCGTGAAATCGCCGGAGCCGTTGACGCTTTGTCCAAAAGTCAATCGGGCCATCGGAGAATGGCTAACTGCTAATACGATGGAGCATTTTCCAATCCTAAAATCTGTTAAACAATGGCCACTAATCACCGAAACCTTGCTACAATAGACTCAATGCGGCGCTTAAACAAAAGCGTGTTTTTAATCTCCGCCTGTTTGTTTTCGGCTTCGGCTTGGGGACAAACGGGATTAGCTTCTAAATATTTTGAGTCTGGCTGGGCCAAAGCTCCTCAAGATGCGACCACCCCCGCGGCAAAGCCCCTCCCGGTTATGCTTGAACGTCCCGATGAAACCTTCCAGGCGACTTATGCGCGCCCCACCCACATTTTTATCACTCAAGTGGCTTATCAGATGTACGCCTCTCAATTTGGCGGCGGAGAAATGGACCGCTATATGCCGCTCATCGTCAAAGCTTCCTCTGAAGAAGATATGCCCTTTCACAATCCTTTCGGACAGATGATTCCGGAACTCCGGCATTTTTGGGACCCAAGACGCGGCCTAGAAAAAGGTTTGGCCGGCTACGATAGCGCGGTCGACCGCGCCTACAAATACTTTACCGGCGGCTACGGCATCAATGGCCGCTACGATCGCCGCTGGTCGATAGCGGGAATTAAAGGACAGGGAATTATTTTTCTTTATCGCTCCGGCGACAAGGCCAAGGCCTATGAATACTTGGGACACGTCGCCCATCTGGTCGAAGACTTGACGGTTCCCGCTCATACCCTCTTATGGCCGCATCTTCATGTCGTTCCCAGAAGCGATGTTTATGAAACCTACATGGAAGCGCATTTCAAAGAAAATTTCCAGATGCCAAGTGGAGATGTCGAATCTTTCCCGTCTCTCTATGATCTTTTTAACCAGACCGCCCGAACCACCCAACAATTTGACGCGGGCTTCGGCCCCGGGCCCCTAGCCGGAAAAGACGGTTCCGTTGATAAAGGCCGCAGGCGAGCGGACGGATTTAGCGACAAAGAATTAAAAGAAGAAGCCCATGTTCTTTTTCCCTTGGCAATTAAACGAGTCGCGGCTCTTTTTCTCTATTTTCAACGCCAGGCTGCGAATAATTTCTCCCAGCTATTGATTCCATCCCTAAAATGAAGCGAAAATTTCCGGGGTTTCTAATCGCCGGTTTTCTGATCGCGTTTTGCGCCTGTGGAAAAAAGAAATCCGAAAATCCAGGCGCCCCCCAGAAACTCGCCAAGGACATTTTTGCCGATCTCCCCATTCCTGGAGAGAGAATGGATTTCTCGCAGCTGCCGCGCCAAGAGCCGGGAGATCCCGAAGAGGCCACCGTCGTTCAATATCAATATGGCCCCGTCCTCGCCACTGAATATAGAACCTATGGCGGCCCAGTCAATGAAGACGTCGTCGTCCGCAATGAAAAAGACAAGGAACTTGTTAAGGGCCTTTTTGAAGCCGCGTTTCCCGGCGCGATGGGAATTACCCGAGTCAATCCCGATGGAAAAACGTTGAGATACCACATTAACGTCTTCGCTCCCGGAATTTACACGGTGGATGAGTACGCGGGAAGCCGTGATGATAAAAAAATAATGCGAGCCGAACTTAAAGATAATTTCGCATTGATCTACCGCTACATCAACACCGATTCAGACAGCCCTAATAATTTTCCAGACCCGCGGTAAGGCTCATTTATAGATGAGAAAAATGCTGAGTTCTTGGCGGGGCTTTGCGCAGGCCGTCTATAATGAACATGCGCATGAGAACTTGGTAGGGAACGCCGCGCCACTCGGCCATGTCTTTTAGTTTCCGGATAGTTCCCTCTTCCAGAGCCACGCTCGTCGGAAATTTCCGCTTTTTCTTCAGTCTGCGGGCGGCATCGAGAATTTTGCCTTTTTCAAAACGGGAGGCGGCGCTATACTCCTTTTGTGATTTCACGTATGTATGTTTCATAGAGTTCCTTTTCCTTTTTCTTGGCTGGGCGCGCGCTGATGGGCCTCACTTTGCCTTTCCGTAGGGTAAAAACCACGTGCAAGAGGCGTCCCGCGGCGGTAGCCCCCACGATGCCCAGCCTTTCTTCGGGAAGTTCTGGGCTTACCTGGACTCCCAATGGCGCCGCTTGACCCAATAAAAAGACCTCTTCCACCTCCGTTGTTGTCACCGCGTGTTTGGCTGAATTCTTCGTTTTGTTGCCCGCGTCCCAATCAAATTCAAAATGCGAGGTTTCCGAAAGCCAAAGAAACAACCACTCGACGAACTTGAACTTCGCCATCTATTGTATAGTGTAGCGCACTGCACTAGTTTCCGCAAGGGATAAATTCTTGCGCAATTTTCCAGACTCGCGGTAAAGTCTCAACGTTTTAATTTGCTACTTTTTAGTTATGGAAAACGCGTCGCCGCCAAATGCTGCGGCCCTCATTTCCGTTCAAAAGCGCGAGAAGGTTCGCGTCCTGATTTTTAATCATCCCCCATCCAACAATCTCTCGCTTTCTTTTTTCGATGCGCTCGAAGGAGAACTTGAGGCCGCGACCCTAGACTCAAACACCCGCGCCGTTCTCTTAACCTCCGCCATTCCCAAATATTTTTCAGCGGGGCTGGAACTGTCGGAACTCTTTTCCGCGGAAGCAAAAAATCGCTCACAGCTTTTTTTGAGGCTGGTTTCTCTCCACAAGAAACTCGCCCATTTCCCCAAGCCGACGGTCGCGGCCATCGAAGGTTCGGCGTTTTTAGGAGGTTTTGTTTTGGCTCTTGGATGCGACTTTCGCCTAATCGCGGAGGAAACGGGCCGGGTTTCGCTCAGCGAAATTCGCCTCGGCCTCTCGCCAACCATTCCCCTAATCTCCATCGTATCCGCTATGAGCGGACGCCCGGGCCTCATCAAGGATTTAATCCTCAAAGGAAAAACCTTGCGCTCCGGAGAAGCTCTTGAGGCAGGCCTAGTCGACCACATTCTCCCCAACTCGAATTTTTTTGAAACGGCTCTTAAAGAAGCCGACAAACTCGCCAAACTCCCGCCACGAGCTTTTTCAGCGATAAAAAATTCTCTCCGCGCCGCCGTTTTGGGGGAGGAAGAAAATCTTTGGCAAAAAGGCCTTGAAGAATTCAACGCCCTCTTTGCCGGCGAAGAAGCTCAAGAAGGCGTCCGCGCGATGTTTGAAAAGAGAAAGCCTAAATGGGAATGAACGCTCTCTTTTCTCCGGAACTCCTGCTTGGGAAAGTCGCGGTTATTACCGGCGGCGGAACGGGAATTGGCAAAGTCATCGCCGAGGACTTTGCCCAGCACGGAGCCAAAGTCGCTCTTTTATCGCGAAACCTCGATCGACTTAAAGAAGTCGCCGTGGAAATTCAGAAATCGGGAAGAGAAGCTGGGGCTTTTGCCTGCGACGTTTCCGAACCCGAAGCGGTGCGCGCCGCCGCTAAAGCGGTCTTGGAAAGATTCGGGCGCGTTGATATCTTAATCAACAACGCCGCCGCCAATTTCATTCGCCCATCGGAAAAGCTGACCTCGGTGCGATGGAAAAAAGTCATCGACATTGTCTTAAACGGCGCCTTTTACTCAAGCCTTGAATTTGGGAAAACGATGCTCGCTCAAAAAAACGGGCGCATTATTAATCTGGTCGCCGCTTACGCTTGGACAGGAGCCCCGGGGCTCGCTCCATCCGCTTCGGCCAAGGCCGGAGTTGTCGCTTTAACTAAAACCTTGGGAGCGGAGTGGGCAAGCCGCGGAGTTCTTGTCAATGCCGTCGCCCCCGGCCCCATCGACACGCCTCAAACCCGCGAACGACTGTGGCCGACTTCTGAAATGGAAAAACAAATCCTCTCAAGCATCCCTCTTGGGAGATTTGGGAAGGAAGAAGACGTTTCGGCCATTACTCTTTTTCTGGCCTCCGAACTTGGACGGAACATCTCCGGCGAAGTGATCACGACCGATGGAGCTCAAAGCCTCGGACGTGGAGCGATGGATTTATTTAAAGCCGCGAGGTAACGCTCCGGTTCGTCATTCCGGCACAAGCCGGAATCCGACCGAGCGTAGGCGCGGAAGTGCCGCTTCCAAGTTTGTTGAAGAGCGGCCAGAAGATCTCTACCATGGACCCCGACTTTCGTCGGGGTGACGCGGGTATTTGGGTCAATATTTATATCGAATCAGGACCGGCGTTGGATGCTCGGCGTTCGGCCCGGCCAAAACGAGAACTTGGCGCCTCCCAGATGCAACAATCCCTAAAATCGTTTGATGCGCAGGATAATGAGCCTGCAAAATCAGATGCCCCCCTTGACGTTTGAAAACTAAAAGCTCGCGTCCCTTTGAATCGAAAGCCCAAAGACGATCTTCTATCCAGGCCATCGCCGTAACGGCCAGGCCGGAACCTAATGAAAAACCCCGGGTCTGGGTTGGATCTGAACCGTGCCGATAAAGGAGCCCATTGGCCGCGTCATAGGACCAGAGGGATTTACCGTTGAAAGCCAAGGCCGTGGGCGCCGGACCCGGAGTCGGATAACTCGCGGAGACAACGCCGGGGTCTGAAGGCGAATGCTCAATGAGCCGGGCTTGCGCCGCGTCCAAAGACCATAAATTTCCTTTCGCGAAAGTCAGGGAAGAAGGATGATAAGGTTTCGTCGCCAGAACCTGGGCCGTGCGCGTAATCACATCCGCTTTTTGAGGAGAGAAGGATTTTAAATTCCCGTCCCAATCGGAAGCCCACAACAAGGTTCCGTCGAAAGCCAGTCCCGTGGGATTAGAAAGAGAAACCGGCTGAACCGCAAGGGCGCGGAAATGAAAGCGGTTGAAATAGTTCCAAGCCCGATACCCAAGGGCGCCAAGAAGACCCACCATAAATAGGGAAAACCAAAACCCCTTGCGCTTAAGCGTCTTCAGAGTCGGATTAGGGCGCTCGATTTTCTCCGAAACCCGCCTCATAAAAGAAGAAAGCTTCGCCGTCGCCTCGGCCGACTCTCTGACGCTTTGATTCATCGCATCGGTAAAACGCAAATGTTCCGCTTCTTTTTTTTCAAGGTCTGCGTGCCAATTTTCCCGCTCCTTTCTTAAATTTTCCTCCCAAGAAGACAGTTCCGCCCGCTGGTTTTGCCAGGCCGAACGCTCACGGTCCCACAACTCCCGCCATTCGGCTCTTTCTTGCTCCCAAATCTTCGAAAGCTCTTCCAAATGCTTTTCCAAATCCGAAACTTTTTTAAGAGCATTTCCTTTTTCTCTTTCGGACTCATTGAGGCGATGGCGTTCTTCCAAAAGCTCGGCCAAGGTCTTTTCAAGAGCGGTTTTTGCCTCTTTAAGGCCCCGAGATGATTTTTCGAGCTCGCCGGAAACCGTTTTTGACTCCTGCTGCGCCCGCCCGCTCAAGGCCTGTAATTCGCGCAAGCTTTGAAGATACTCCTCTTCTTTTTTTTGCCACATCTCCTCTTGCCGTTCGAGTATCTTCTGTTGATCAGACAAGCGCTCCCGGGTTTGAGCCAAGAGAGATTTGAGCTTTTCTTTCTCAATGGCGTGATTTTTTCTCTCTTCCTCCAAACTCTTTAAAGCCGCTTCGATTCTCCCCTCGGCTTCAAGACCGCCATTTAAAATAGAGGCCTCTTGCCCGGCCAATTCACCTTTAAGGTTTTGAATTTCGCCTTTTAGAATCGCTTCGCGCTGTCTTGACTCTTCTAGGGCCTTATATCTCGAACTCAGGATCTCGGAAAGCTCCTCTGCCTCGCGACGGCTTTTACGGCGAACCAAGGACAAGGCGTCCCAAGCGACTTGAGAAGGAAATGCTCGCGGCTCAAAGGACAAGGGAATTAAAAAATCGGAAGAAGAAGATTCGGCTTTCCGCCACAAATCCTCGGTATTTTCCTCAAATCCGAAAGGCTCATCCGCCATGCCCTTATTGTAAAGCCTGGGCGCCAAAAAATCAATATCGGAATTGTTACGTTAAGTAAACAGCTCAAGGTGAGCGGTGAGACCCGATTTGCGGGAAAGATTGACGGCTTTTTGAAACAAAGCCTCCGCTCGGGATGTTTCTCCTCCGGCGTGCAAAACCTGGGCCAAGGACGTTTGAGCAAGGACCAGCCCGCGGTTTTCTCTGGCGCGTCCAAATAAAACCAAAGCCCGGTCTAAAAAGCCGCGAGCCGCTTTTAGATCCCCTTTCTGCATATTGACGCGCGCCAGCCCCCACTCCACATAACCCAAATCGGCGGCATCTCCCAATTTCCGGTAAAGAAAACGGGATTTCAAATACAGTTCTCCCGCCTCAAGGTAAAGCCCCTTTTGCCTCAATGCGTTTCCAAGGCCGCAATAGGCATAGGCTTTTGCGAACAAATCCTCGCTTTGAGACAGTAAATTTTTGGCCTTCCGGTAATACTCCTCGGAATCCGAAAGCCTTCCTTGAATGCGGCAAACTCCGCCCAAGCCCAAGAAAGCGTAAATTTGCCCGTCTTTATCTTTCGCCTTTTTTGCGAACGCTAAAGACCTGTGATAGGCTTTTTCCGATTCCACCAGCCGCCCGGAAAACCTCAAGGCTCCTCCAATGGCCCACTCGATAAACCCACAGGCCTGAAAATCTCTCTCTCGCGTCTTCCGCTTTAAAAAAGAACCAAGGCGCGCAATGCTTTCCTCATATTTCCCATCCGCGCGGTCGATCAGGATTTCTTCCAAATCGACGAATTCTTTTTCGCCATATCGGCCGGCACGCTTCATTTCAAGGCGCGCGCTTTGGATGTATTTGCGGGCTTGAGGAATATCCCCCAAACTCCGGGCAATGGAGGCCAAGGACAAAAAGGCGTCAAAGCGCAAAGAGGAGTCTCGGCTTAATTTAATGGCCCTTAAATAGGCGGGCAAGGCCTTTGAAAAAAACCCTCGGGCGCGGAACTTCTCCGCCTGATCGAAAACTTTCCTGGAATAATCGGACACCCTTAAATTATATCTTTCCAGAAGCCTCAGAAATTGTTGTGATATAGGAATGGAGAGAAAATCCGCCTTATTTTCGGCTCTTCTCCTTTTTCCCTTCTTCGGCTTTGAGCCCCTCAATACTCCACCGCAATGGCATGAGGATCTGACCTTCCATTACAAAATTTTACACCAAGACACCTGGCTGCCGATGGGCTTTACCCTGAAACTGGAAAATATTCACAGCCGGATGAGAATGGATCTCGCTTGGTGCTGGCCGCCGGTCTCTTCCGGGAGCAGAATCCCGCTTTATCTCTACCGAAATCAAACCCTTTACACCAACGGACGCTTTCATCCGCCGGCTTGGAGCGTGGGCCTAGCGGAACCCGAGATGCGGACCATTCTCTCTTTTACCCAAAAACCGATGGCTAATCTCTATCAAATCATCGCCCATGAGACGACTCACGTAATTTTCGTCTCCTATTGGCTAAGGAAAAACCAAAGTTATCCGCCCTATTGGCTCAATGAAGGACTTGCGATGGTCGAACAGACCTCCGAAGAACACTCAAAGAATTGTTATTGGTATCAACAAATCGCCTACCTGCCCGGACAAAATCTCTTCCCGCTTAAAACCCTGATGCGGCTTGAGCCCATGAAAATGAACAATGTTCAATCCATCCAATTGTGGTATATGGAATCCTATTCCCTGATTTACTTCTTACTGAGGAAACATCCGAATTTTTACTTTAAGACTTTCGTCTCCTATCTCAGGGACGGGCGATCTTTCAAAACGGCTCTTTGGGCGGGATACCGCTACACGCCCCAACAGCTTGAGCGCGAATGGTATAAATTTCTAAACGTCAGAAGCCGCCACAAGACCTTCGGCCCGCCATCAAAACTCGGATTTTTTCACGATTTAGGCCCTTCTTAATTCGGGAAAGTTTTTGGAATCTCAACAAGCGCCGGCTTTCCGTTCAGGGCTTTCAAAAATGCGACCAAGTCCTTCTTTTGCCGGGCGCCCAAACCTAGAGGATGAATTTCCTTATCCAGGTAGGGATTGCGGATCCCGCCCTTGTTATAGAAGTCCACGACCGCTTCCAAGGTTTTTTCGGAACCGTCATGCATGTAAGGATGGGTGTATAAAAGTCCTCTGAGTCCCGGGGTTTTAAAACGCCCTTGGTCGCCTTCTTTTTTGGTGACTAAATAGCGCCCAAGATCAGGATTTTTTGAGTTCATTCCCACTCCCAAATTGTGAAATTTAGAATCCGAGAAGTTGACCCCCGAATGGCAAACATCGCAACGCGCCCGCCCGAAAAAGAGATTCATCCCCCTTTGGGCCGAAGGCGACAAGGCCTGTTTATTACCCGCGACAAAACGGTCATAGTCCGAGTCTCCGGATAAAATCGTCCGCTCAAAACTCGCGATCGCTTGGACAATCTGCTCAGCCGTAATCGAGCCGGGGCCAAACGCCTTCTTAAACATCTTTTGATAGCCTTTGATTTTTCCGATTTTTTCCTCGACTCCTTTTAAAGAAAACCCCATTTCCACGGGGTTTTGAATCGGGCCCTTGGCCTGCTCTTCCAAACTCGGCGCACGCCCATCCCAAAACTGTAGTTCATTATAGGTCGCGTTAAAAACCGGCGGCGCGCTGCGCGTTCCTTTTAAGCCGTGGATGCCGGTTGACACCGGACTCTGATCGGTCCACCCCTTGTCCGGGTCGTGGCAAGTCTCGCAGCTGATCGTATTGTTTTTCGACAGTCTCTTGTCGAAATAGAGAAACCTTCCCAGTTCGACTTTTTCCTTGGTGAGCGGATTGTTTTGAGGAATCTTCGGCTTGTTGAGCCCCAGAGGCACAGAATAAGGATAAACCGGTCCGGCGCTTGAATCCTCGCCCCAATCGTCAGCCCGAATCGCGCGCGAAACCGAAACTAAAGTTAAAAGCGCAAGAAAACTCGCCAAGATATTCTTTTTCATTACTCCCCCATCAGATTTTAAGGCCTCATGGCCCTTACGCCAAGAAAGAACGAAGCATCCATGCCATTTTTTCGTGTTGTTCCATCACGCCGGTTAAAAAATCGTTGGTCCCCATATCGCCCTCCGATTCGCAAACCTTGAGATGTTTTCTTAAATCGCCGATCATGGCCTCATGATCGGACAAAAGCTCCTTGAGCATTTCCTCGGCCTTTAAGTTGTTTTTGGCCGCGTCCTTAATTTGGGAAGCCGCCGCGAACTCGGACAAACCTCCGAAAGCCCGCTCACCCAGCGCGCGAACTCTTTCCGCAACCTCATCGATAATGCCGTCCAACTCGTCGTACTGGGCCTCAAAAAATTTATGCAGATCATTAAATTGCGGGCCGACCACGTTCCAGTGGAAATTGCGCGTTTTTGTATGAAGAACATATTCTCCGGACAGAACTTGATTTAAAAGCTCCGACACGACTTTCCGGCTTTTTTCTTCTATCGCGATATTGATATTCATAGTTTCCTCCCATCAATGATTGATTATAAATTTTTCGGCTTGGGACCTTCAACGATCTGACTCAATCCGCCGGGCCCACGGGTCATATGCGACAAAATTTTACGGGGCTGTCGCATAAAACAGTTATTGTCGCGTTTATTATCACATTCATTGCCCCATTATCACGTTTTCTGCCACATCGCTCTTCTTCGGAACGATCCTGAGGCTTGATCTTGCAGGCCACGAGAGGCTCCAAGCGCTCGGGGGCCATGGTGCTCTTCTTCAAAGTCTCCAGCATCTTGGGGCGACTGCTTCTGATAGAGGTCTTGCCTGCCCTTATATTCGCCCAGTGTCCGCACCAAGGCAAGGAGACCATGGGAGATTGGCTGGTCAAGGAAATATTTGTGTTCGAAGGATCTCATTCTAAGCGCCCTCGCTCGTTGGATCAGTGGGGCGATTAACTTCCGCCAAGATGCTGAGCAAGACGTCCAGTTTGTCCGTTGCATTTGAAAAGGATTGCGATCCCGAATTCGGAGCGTGAGGACGCGGCATCGCGCTTCCTTTCAACTTGTCGGAACTCCAATCCACCCGAGATGCGAGCAAAGTCCAAAAGCCCTCCGGCTGGAAGTCCTTATCGAGTCGAAGAAGATACAGTTCGTGCCAGCCTGGATGTATGATGGAGACGCGATTCGTTTTTGAATACGCAGACACTGTCTTGATTTGAATCTTGTGGCCCCCTTGGCCGGATCTGCGAATCGTGATATCCCAAGCAGGTTGGCTGGGGGAGCCGTAACGATGTTCCGAGTCACTATACTGTCGCTTGGCAAATAGGCGACCATAAAATTCACCGATGACTCCGGTCTTCTGGTCGCCAACTGGAAGGAGATCATCTCGTTTCCCTTGTAGTCCTTCTAATAGATCGTATGCTTCCGCATACTTCTTGATTGCCTCGAATATCTCATCATAACAACCCATCGTCCGCTACCCTCCCGCCTTACTGAATCGGCATATCCTGCCGTAGTCGCACCCGACTCCCGCGTTCGGTCGTCACTCCGGCGCTTCCTCCGTCGTCGCCCCGACGAAAGTCGGGGTCTAGGCCGGACGCTTCCGTCTTATTTGCAGTCGGCCCAAATAAATCCTACGCGCGAGTCTGGATTCCGGCTTTCGCCGGAATGACGATTACCAGAAAAACATCTTTCAAGGGCCTCTCGTCGATAATGGCACCGATTTTTTGGCCTCTGTTAATTTTTCGGGGCCGGGCCCTCGACAATCTCGGCCATATCCGACGGGTGAAGCCATTCGGAAAAAGCCCGGCGAACATCCTCGGCTTTTAAGTCCACATAAATTTTGGCCGCGCGCTCGGGCTCATCGAGCGCAAGCCCGAACCTCGACAAATAAAGCCACTTAGAAGCCACTCCGTCGAAGCTGGCTTCCCCCAAGGGAATCCCGCGCAGCAGCAGAATTTTTCCCTGTCTCAACTCTTCCGGGCTGACATACTTTTTTTGCATAGCCGCGATGTCATTTAAAGCCAGGGTCTTGGCCTTTAAAGCCTTATCTGGATCGGAACCGTAAACGATCCGGTACGTTGACCGAACCCTCCCCGCATCCCAATAGGAATTGGCCGCGTAAGCCAACCCCGTCTTTTTCCGAAGATCTAAACTCAACCTTGAGGCGTAAAAAGCTCCCCCGAGAATTTCATTTCCCAAATTGAGGGCGTAATAATTCGGAGAAAGGCGGTTCATTCCCACCGTTTGAATCAAAACAACCTTGTCTTGAAGACGGCTTGAGTCGGGAATATTAATCTTGGAGAAACGATTGTCCGGGACGCGCGGATACTCGATGTTCGGTTTAGCCCCTGCGGCTTTCCAGGAACCGAAATAGCGCTCAATCACGGTTTTTGCCTTTTGGGGATCGACTTGGCCGATCACCACAATCGTCGTCATGTCCGGACGAAAAACCTTGTGATAATATTGTTTGACGTCGTTGAGACTCAAATCCGCCGCCGTCTTCGGCGTCGCCTCGCGCAAAATTGGATCGGTTTTAGGATAAAGCGCCTTATCAATCGCCCGTCCCGTCAAATAATCCGGACTTTGGAGTTCTCCTACGAGTTCGGCAGACACTTCGTGGCGAATAATTTTAAAATCGCCCTTGGGAAGAGCCGGAGACAATTCATTTTGAGCCAATAACTTGACTCCATCCTCAAAATGCTTTGAAAGGACATTGAGAGAGAAATCCGTTCCGGCGCTCTCATCCGCGGCAATGTCATCCAAGGCCTTTTGAAACGCGATCCGGTCGAGACTCCTGCTTCCATAGGGGAAAAGCTCTCCCAAGACCCGGTCCACCCCTTCTTTCCCTAAGGCAGTTTCGGTGTCAGGATTGGACATGATATGTCCCATAATTGAAACAGTGGGGCTGATTGTCTCAGGTTGCACAATCAGCTCAATGCCGTTGGACAAGCGGCTGACGATCGGGTGAAGCGTTAGGGGAGGAATCGCGAGGCTTTCGACCTCCTTTTTGGCCCACGGCGGAAGCGGCACGGCTTTAACGGAGGAGGAGGCAAAAGATTCCTGCCCGCCAAAACCTTTTCCCGACACCGGCTTTCCCGAAGGCTGCGGAGTCAAAATAGCGGAAACGGCATGATCAAAATCGATATATTTTTTCGCCACGCGGGCAACATCTTCGGCAGTCACCTTCTTGATCGCCTCGATATCCTCATCGGGAGACCGCCGCCCTTCTCCAGCCACAGCCTCGGACCACTCCATCGCGAGGCCCTCAATCGAATTTTTCTGGAATTCGGCCGCGGCCTCCTCACGGCGTTTTGCGGCGGCGACAAAATCAGGGTTAATTCCCTTTGATAATTGTTCTTTCAAAACCGCCTTGACTTTTTTCAACAGATTTTTGGAATTAGCGCCTTTGGGAAACCCCGCAATCGCAAAACCAATTCCGGCCTTGGGAAGGCCTTCATAGGAAAATCCCGCGAAAAGCGCATCTCCCTTCACTTGAAGCTCATAAAGGGGACCCCGAGGATTGGACAAGGCATCTGAAAGAATCTGCACTGCGGCATAGTCCGGGCTGTCTGAGCCTGGAAAGCGGAAGGCAAAAGCGGCCATCCCGTAGGGGCTGTCCGTATTTATTGCTTCAAAAGAGGCTTTGACGGGATTGAAATTAAAATCGGGGCGTTTCGGCATCTCAATCCTGGGAATTTTTCCAAATAATCGGCTTACGGTTTTGAAAGTCTCATTTGGATTGAGGTCTCCCGCAATGACCAAAATCGCGTTGTTGGGGCCGTACCAATCCTTATGAAACCGTCCAAGCGCCTGGGCGGTCGTCTTATCAAAAGAGGGGCGAGTCCCCAATGCGTCATGCTCGTATGGAGTCCCTTTAAAAAGGAATTTAAGGAGCTTGACGTAAAAAACGTATTCCGGGCTTGAGAGATCGCGGGACACTTCCTGCTCAATGGCGCCGCGCTCTTTATCCCAGGATGATTTTTTAGCTGAGATCGCGCGCATTCTGAGCGACTCGATATGTAAAACCGTATCCAAATACTGGGACGGAACCGTGTAGAAATACTGCGTCAGATTTTGCTGGGTGTCGGCGTTAAGCCGCCCGCCCACATCCGCGCCGATTTCGGCCAATTGGTCGGCGGAAATTCCAGGGCTTCCGCGAAACATCATGTGTTCCATCGCATGCGCCGTTCCGGGGAAATCCGCCGGAACCTCATCGGAACCGACCTTGTAGTTCACAACGCTGGTCACCACCGGAGACAACGGATTATAGACGATAATCACTTGCAGGCCGTTTTCGAGCGTCTTTCTGAAAACCTGTCCGGCGGATATATTCGCCCCTTGGGCCAAACAGGGAATCAACAAAGAAACAATCGCCATCCACATACGGCCCCAATGATTTCGCAACTGCTCAGGTTCGTCATTCCGGCGAAAGCCGAAATCCAAAAGTTCAATGCTCTGGACCCCGACTTTCGTCGGGGTGACGTGAGTAGTTACCTTATTTATTCTCAAACTCTTATTTTGATTTTTCATCCGCGTCTCCTTGTTATTTGCGCGCTGATTCGGTCCTAGGCATTTTCGGACGGCTGGAATGCTTAAAGCTGACTTCGCGTCCTTCTTTAAGCGCCTTAAGCCATTCGGAAATCTCCCCAGTCTTGGATTCGATAATTTCCTTCGCCTTGGAAATTTCCGCCGCGCGGCCTTCCAGATTTTTCGCCACGATATGCTCCAAATCCTCAAGCCGGTAGAGATAGACGTGTTCAAGGCTGTGTATTTCTTCTTCGATGTCCCGCGGCATGGCGATATCCACCATGAAAAGAGAGCGCCCACGCCTGTTTTTGAGCGATTTTTCAACCATCTCTTTGGTGACCACCGGCTCGGGGGACCCGGTCGAGGAAAGAACGATATCAACTTCCTGAAGGGCCTCCCCCCGGTTTTCCCAAGGCAAAACTGCGGCTTTAAAATTCCGAGCAAGGGCTTCCGCCCGTTCGCGGGTGCGGTTTGAAATCAGAATTTTGGGAGCTTTTTGCGTCGCCAGATGACGAATCATGATCTCCGCCATCTGCCCGGCGCCCAAGACCAAAACCGAACTCTCGGAAAGATTTCCAAAAATACTTTGCGCTAGTTCCACCGCAACGGAAGCAACCGAGGTCTGTCCGACCGAAATCCCCGTCTCGCTTCGGACTTTTTTACCGACATAAAGCGCGCGTTGAAACAAAATATTTCCAATTTTTCCGGTCAAGCCCTCATTTTTCGCCCATTCATAAGATTCTTTGACTTGCCCTAAGATCTCCGTTTCGCCGACGACCAGAGAATCAAGCCCCGAGGCGACTTTTAGAAGATGAGCCACCGCTTCGGAACCGCTGTAGAGATAAAGATCCTCTTTGCTGGAATTTTTTCCGATTAAATCCTCGAAAAAGCGCAGAAGAACATCGGGCCCGTCCGCGCCGTTAGAAAACCCGCAGGCATAAATCTCGAAGCGGTTGCAGGTCGATAGAAAAACCGCGTCGGAAACCTGCGCCGCCTTGATTTTCCGGGCGACCTCCGAGCGGGCAAGGAGCGCGAACTTTTCCCGCAAGGCGAGTTCCGCTGTCTTATGGCTGAGTCCGGCGACGACAATCTGCATCGGCGTTTCAATTATCCTTTGGAAAGATATCCATGAAGTTCGCTTAAGAAATTAACCCCTGCGAAAGTAAACACCACGCAGGCAAACCCCAACATCGAAACATAAACCGCTTTTTTCCCGCGCAGGCCCATCATGTAGCGCATATGCAAATAACCGGCATAAACCAAGGCCGTAATCAAGGCCCAGGTTTCTTTTGGATCCCATCCCCAAAATCTACCCCAAGCGTTCTCCGCCCACACGCCCCCCATGATGATACCGATCGTTAAAATTGGAAAGGCCATCACAATGATGCGGTAATTGAGATTATCCAATTCCTCAATGGAAGGCAAGCGATAGCACAGGGCTATGGGCTTTCGCGATTTAATTTGATGTTCCTGCACTAAAAGGGCCACCCCAACGCCGAAAGCGTTGCCGAAAGCGGCATAGGAAGTCATCAAAACCATGGGATGGATATTGATCCAATAGCTTTGCAAAGCCGGCGCCAAGCCGGAAATCTCAGGAGAAGCCGCGCAAACGGCGATCCCAAGACTGAGAGAAGCCCACGGCAGGACAAACGCCCCCAAGATTCCCAGACGATGCCGGCTTTCAATCACAAAGAAAGCGCCGCAGACGGCTAAAGCCAGATAGGACAGAGCGCCGAAAAAAGTGTTGATGGGGAGAAAATACCGGTTTTCAGGGATTTGCCAAAAAGAATGGATGCGAAACCCGAAAGCGGCCAAATGCAAAGCAATCCCGACCCCCAACAGATTCAACATCCAGCGATTCCATTTCTCGTCTTTGTAGGCCAAATAAACAAAGGATAAGGTGACAGCTCCCAGATAGGCGGCCAGAGTCGCCTTGGTCAACATCAGTTCAGGACTCATCGTTGAGCCTCCATTTTATTTAAAATCCAGATGGGATTTCATTTCCCCCGTTAAGCGGTTAAATTCTTTTTCAAAATCCCGCCCCCCTCTCGAACTCCAAGCGCCGATTGAAATTTTAGTTTTTCCGTTTTGACCGGGTTCAAGAAGCGCCCAAAAACGGCGGCGATGAAAATAAAAAAGCAAGACAAGCCCCAAAACCCATAAGAGAACGCCCGTCACCACCCAAGGGTATCCCGGATCATAAGCCACTTGGATTCCGGAAAATAAAACCGGATCAACCGAAACCAAGGAAAAAGGCGGCGCTTCCGCGTGTAACAGGGTCCCGTCCGGGTTCTCCTTGAGGCAAACCTTCGGATACAAGGCAAAAAGCCACAAAGGCGGGGTAGGCTTTCCCTCAATGCTGAACAAGAACCTCACCGCCGGATTTTTAAGATCCAAGGAAGCGGTATCGGCGTGACCATTGGCAACGGTAAAATCCGGCATCAAAACGTCGGCCTCAACCGAGAACGGGCTTCCCGGAACTTTTTTGGGAACGCGCTGTCGAAGGGTCAAAAAACTCCCGGCGAGGTTTAAAGTCACGCTTCTAAACATTCCCGCGGCGCCCCAAGAAGCCTGATAGAAGCGAACCCCGTGAATATCCAAAGGGTGGTTGACGCGAATGGTTTTGGCTCCGATTAATTTATCCCCGGCTTTGACGCGCAAGACCGACGAAAATAAACTCGGTTGAAAAGTTCCATGGTAGAAATGAACGGTAAACTTGTCCACAGAAAGCGTCCACGGACGGCGCTTCATCGCCACCGTGGTTCCTTCCATCACCGGCGCCATCTCGACAAAACCATATAAAGCATTGATGAACGCGCCGATTAAAATGACGACCAGGGCGATATGCGCAATATAGGAACCCCAACGTTGAAGCCGATGTTTTGTCGCCAAAAAAGCCGCGCCGGCGGGACTATGAAATTCATCGTGCACCGCATAACCTGCCCTCTCAAAAAAGGCGCGCGCTTTTGTGAAAGCCTCATCGAAAGCAAGAGAAGAATCCATGGAAGACTGAAAGGGTTTTAAGCGCAACGCTTCTTCTCTTTGAGACCAATGCTTTTCGATCTCTTCTTCATTGGTATTTTCCGGCGGCAAGGCCGTCGCGCTGATATCAGGAGGTTTATTCCAAAGCTTACAGATGATGATGTCAAAGGCCATGAGTCCCAAAAGCCCCATGAACCACCAGGTTTGATAGAGATTAAAAGCGCCAAAAAAATTTAGAATCTTGAACCCGAGAGGATGAAGCAAGCGGTAAAACTCGACTTTGTCCGGAGACGTCGAGGTTTGGGGAAGAAAAGTCCCCACCGCGCTCAAAAGCGCGATCAAGGCTCCTAAAATGATATTAAACCGAATCGAACGAAATAGTTTCATGCCGCCTTAAGGGCTCGCAACGAAATAATAGGACCAACTGGCCAAGGCGATTTTGGAGCGAGACGAGGAACGAAGAGCGAGCATACCCTCTGCGGTATGTAAGCGATGAGTGACGAAGTCGCAGCCCAAAAGCGCCCTGGCCCTCTCGTCGAAAAAACGCGTGAGTGGAGGCCCATCTTCGGCCAATTTCTTTGTTGCTCCTCATTCACATAGCTTAAGCTATGCTCATTCGTCGCGCCTCGAAATTGTCTCAAATCTGGGTCTCCCAGTTGCTCCTATTATTTCGTTGCGAGCCCTAAGCTTTTACTCATGAGGAAATCGCTGACAGGCCGGGAAGAATCTTGCCTTCCAAAAGTTCCAAGCTTGCTCCGCCGCCGGTCGAACAATGGCTCATCTCTTCGGAGAGTCCGGTCTGGCTTAAAACGGCCAGGCTGTCTCCGCCGCCAACGATGGTCACCGCTCCGTTTTTTCCGGCCTTGGCCATCGCTTCGGCTATAGCCCGGCTTCCGGCCGCGAATTCGGGTATTTCAAAAACCCCCATCGGTCCATTCCAAAAAATAGTCTTGGCCTTTTCAATTTCTTCCAGAAAAATTTCAATCGTATGCGGACCAATATCAGCGCCGATAAGCCCGTTAGGAATGGCCATTCCCTGGGTCACGGAAACCTTAACGCCCGGCTTAATTTCCGAAACGGCCAAATGATCCGCCGGAAGAAGACACGTCACTTTCTTAACATAAGATTTGTCGATGACAGCTTGAGCGTCAGGCACACGGTCTTTTTCCAGAAGAGATTTTCCGATTGAGACCTCTTGCGCCAATAAAAACGTATAGGCCATGCCGCCTCCAATCAAAAGAGTGTCTACGCGGTCTAAGAGCTTGTTTAAAACTCCCAGTTTGTCGGAAACCTTGGCCCCCCCAATGATCGCGACGAAGGGCCTTGCCGGATTTCCGATAACACGGTCCAGGAACTCAAGTTCTTTTTGAACCAAAAAACCGACGCAGGAAGGAAGTATTTTTGGAATGCCGACGGTCGACGCATGCGCGCGGTGAATGGCGCCGAAAGCGTCTTCGACAAAAATCTCTCCAAGGTTTGCCAAGCCCTTGGCGAAATCGGGGTCGTTTTTTTCCTCGCCCGCGTGAAACCGGAGATTTTCCATCAAAATGACTTCGCCAGCTTTGACGCTCAAGGCCGCTTTTTCAGCCTGAGTTCCAACACATTCCGGAGAAAAAGAAACCGGCGCTCCAATAATTTTTTCCAAGGCTCGAGCGACGGGCTTAAGACTATATTTTTCCTCCGGTTTTCCTTTGGGCCTGCCTAGATGAGAAATCAGAACTATTTTTGCCTTGGCTTCCATCAGATATCTCAAGGTTGGCAGAGCCGCGCGCAAACGGCTGTCATCTGAAACCTCCCCCTCATGAAGGGGAACGTTAAAATCAACCCGGACCAAAACCCTTTTTCCCAAAACAGGCATCTCCTGTAACCTTTTCAGCTTCAAGGCCGGCTTTTGAGTTTTTTCCATTTTCCCCCCAGGGATCAATATATTCTTTTACCCATGGCGGAACTGACGAGTTCAACAGCCAGAACCGCCGTCGAGTTTTGAATGTCTTCCAAAGGATTGACTTCCACCATATCCAAACCGAGAAGCTTATTGGACTCAGAGGACATCTCCATAATCAAATGGGACTCTCGATAAGTGAGCCCCCCCCTCTGGGTCGTGCCGGTTCCCGGAGCTTGAACTGGATCGACGGCGTCGATATCGAAACTGAGATGAAACCCGGCGGTGTCGTTGAGCACGATAGAAAGAGCCTGCTCCATCACCCTCGCCATACCCATGCGATCGATATCCTGCATTGAAAAAACCTTGACGCCCGATTCGCGCAAATTGTCCGCTTCGCTGGCGTCCACAGTTCGCGTTCCCACCAAACACACATTTTTCGGATCAACCTTGGGCGAAAAGCCGCCCAGCCGAACAAAGGGCGCATGCCCCATACCGATGAGATGTGCGACCGGCATCCCGTGAATATTGCCGGAGGGAGACGTTTTAGGCGTGTTGATATCGGCATGGGCATCCACCCACAAAAGGCCGATGCGATGCCCTTTCTTCCGATAGGCCCCGGCAACTCCGGAAACGGTCCCCATCGCCAAGCTATGGTCCCCGCCCAAGGTCAGCGGGAAATGGCCCCCCCCAACGACTTTGCGGATATTTTTCTCCAGATCACGGCAAACCTTAAGTATCGCCGGAGCATTCTTCAGCTTTCTGTTTTTATGAGGAGAAGGTTCGGGAACTAAAACATCTCCCCTATCCTCGACTGAAAGCCCGATTTTCTCAAGAGATGGAATCAATCCCGCGCGGCGAATAGCTGAGGGCCCTCCGGAAGCGCCTTGTTTACTGGCCCCCAAATCAATAGGCGCTCCCACAACAACGACCCGCCGTTTAGTCATAAAAATTACACCTTCGCGAGGATACCCTTCTTTGCGACAAACGCCGCCAAATCAATAACGCGGTTGGAATAGCCCCACTCGTTGTCATACCAGCCGAAAATCTTGACGAGATTTTTATCCACCACATCCGTCAGGGGAGAATCAAAAATGCAACTGGAAGAGTTGCCGGTAAAATCCTTGGAAACCAACGGCGCCTCGGCATAGGATAAATACCCTTTCAAATCTCCAGCCTCGGAAGCCTTTTTAAACGCGGCATTGACCTCTTCTTTCGTCACGGGTTTATCCGTCACAACCGTTAAATCAACAATGGATACGTCCGGGGTCGGAACCCGAATAGCGAGGCCGGTCAATTTCCCCTTGAGCTTGGGTAGAACCAGGCCGATGGCCTTTGCCGCGCCGGTCGTAGACGGAATCATGCTCTGGGCCGCCGCGCGCGCGCGGCGAAGATCCTTATGCGGAAAATCGAGAATTACTTGGTCGTTGGTGTAGGAGTGGATGGTTGTCATCATTCCGGATTTAATGCCAAAGGCCTCATCCATGACCTTGGCTAGGGGGGCCAAAGCATTGGTCGTGCAGGAGGCGTTGGAAATAATATGATGTTTGGCCGGATCATAGAGTTTTTCGTTAATCCCCATGCACAAAGTCATGTCTTCTCCTTTGGCGGGAGCGGAAATGATAACCTTCAAGGCGCCGGCGGCAATATGAGCTTTCGCTTTCTCCGCTTCGGTAAAGCGCCCGGTCGACTCAATGACCAAATCGACGCCCAGCGTTTTCCACGGAAGATTAGCGGGATCTTTTTCCGCGATGACCTTGATAGTCCGTCCGTCGATTTTCAGATCATTTCCCACCGCCTCGACGCTCCCGGGATAAATTCCGAAAGTTGAGTCGTATTTAAAAAGATGCGCCAAGGTCCTAGCATCGGTCAGGTCGTTGACCGCGACAAAATTTAATTCAGAGCTTAGAATTCCGGCCCTAAGCACCAAACGTCCAATTCTTCCAAACCCATTAATCGCGACATTGATCGCCATAAAACACCTCCTTTGAGACCGCGCCCCCTTGCGGAGGCTTCTCGCCTTATCCTACCGCTTTAAAAGCCGATTTTCCAGTTTTGCTATGATAATTTATATGAAATATCCGCGAATTCGCTGGGGGGCTTTGAGCCTCTTGGCCGTATGGCTCAGCGGTTGCGCGTCTTATTACACGCCCAAATCCCTTTACCTGGAAGACCCCGCTCTTTTGCCCATTCATGTCAAAGTCCCCGACACCCAGGTTTCAGTCGGCATTATTTTCCTCGATTCGTCAAAACTAGTTCATTTCTTTTTCATCAGGGAAGGCCTGATCCGACAGGATATTCTGCCGGTCATCATCTCGATTCACTCAAAAGACAAAAAGATCTACTCGGCCACTCCGCGCTCTTTTTATTTTGAAGCGGACGGACGAGTTTACAAACCCGTCTCTCCGGAAGAGGTTTTTGACGTCGCCTGGCAAGGCAAACACCCCTATATCCTCGTCAAGAAAACTCTCTACTATACAGCTCTGACAATTTTCACTATAGCGACCTTGGGATTAGGCTCCATAGTCTGGGTTTTATCCACGCCTTTTAAACAACCCACGCCCGCAGACGATCCCTTTGGTCGCGATCTGGTCTATAAATCATTTCCGAAAAAGGCTCTTATCCAACCCGGCACCATGACAGGCGGCATGATCTTTTTTCATATGACCGACAAAATGAAAGATCCGTCTCATGCCGCCTTCGTCATTCATCTGGCTCAAGAAACCTCGTCTTTCGCGGTTCATTCGGCCTCAGTCACCATCAGAACCATGGATCAGGAAGATTCTCAAAACGCCATGGACGTTCTGAAAAACTTCTTTAACTATTGATAAAATTTTCAGTCGCCACGGTCATGGGCTTGTTGATAATTGGCGCGGCGATTCCCACCGTCTCTTCCCAGGAGAACCAAAATATGGATTCCTACCATAAACCATCGGATGCAGAACTTAAGAAAAAGCTGACTCCGCTTGAATATGCCGTGACGCAACAATGCGAAACAGAACCCCCGTTTCACAACAAATACTGGGACAACCACGCGCCTGGAATCTATGTCGATGTCGTGAGTGGAAATCCTCTTTTTTCTTCTCTCGACAAATATGATTCCGGAACAGGCTGGCCAAGTTTCACCCAGCCGCTGGAATCAAAAAACATCATTGAAAAGAAAGATTTGACTCATGGAATACTCCGAACCGAAGTTCTCTCTAAAGACGCGAACTCGCATTTAGGGCACGTATTTCCGGACGGTCCCGGCCCTTTGGGCCTTCGTTATTGCATGAATTCGGCTTCCTTACGATTTATTCCGCTTGCTGACATGACGAAAGAGGGATATTCTCGCTATCTCCCGGCTTTTGAAAAGGCCGGGCTTTGGCCGATTGCCGCGAAAACAAGCTCAAAAAAAGGTTCCTTTGAAACCGTCGATTTGGCCGGGGGATGTTTCTGGGGCATGCAAGAAATTCTCCGGAAAATTCCCGGCGTCGTCAAAACCGAGGTCGGCTACGAGGGCGGGCATACGCCGAACGCGACCTACGAAGAAGTTCATGCCGGAAAAACGGGGTACGCGGAAACCGTCCGCGTCGTTTTCGATCCCCACAAGATCAGTTTTTCCGAGCTATTGGGATATTTTTTTCGTATGCATGATCCAACGACGCCCAATCAGCAGGGCAACGACGTCGGCACGCAATACCGATCCGCCATCTTTTATCACAGCCAACAACAGCGCGCAATCGCCGAAAAAGTAAAGAAGGAAGTGGAAGAGTCCCCTCAATGGCCGCGAAAGCTCACAACTGAAATCGCCCCCGCAGGGCCTTTCTGGCGCGCGGAAGAGTCTCACCAAGACTATCTGGTTAAGAGCCCGCATGGATACACCTGCCATTTTCTCCGGGCGCCGGTCCAAGATTATCCGAAATTTCAGGACCCTCAGTAAAACGGCCCGCCTAAATAGGCGGGCCGTTGGTTGTCCTCGGGTTTAAGCCGCGACTTTGAAATACTCTTTTGATTTAGCCGGATCGGCCTTCATCGTTTTTTTGCCTTCATTCCAATTCGCAGGGCAAACCTCGCCGGTTTTCTCAACTTGTTGGAACGCTTTAAGGACCCGAAGGGTCTCATCCACGCTGCGGCCCACCGCCAGATCATGGACCACGCTATAGGCCACTGCCCCTTTCGGGTTGATCAAAAATAAACCGCGCAAAGCAACGCCGCCTTCGCTAAGAACTCCGTAATCCTGAGCGATTTTCTTGGTTAAATCAGCCAAGAGAGGGTATTGAATTTCTCCCAGTCCGCCGTCTTTTCGCTCCGTATTGACCCAAGCCAGATGCGTAAACTGGCTGTCGATGGAACAACCCAAAACTTCGCAGCCGAGTTTTTTGAAGTCTTCCATTCGATCGCTAAAGGCCGTAATCTCTGTTGGACAGACAAAAGTAAAATCGAGCGGATAAAAGAAAAGAACCAACCATTTTCCCTTATAATCCGACAATTTTACTTCCTTAAACAATTTCCCCGATAAGGCTGTGGCCTTAAAATCAGGGGCCGGCTTTTGAACTAAAGAATCTCCCATATTTTTAATCCTCCTTTTTCTCATAATACAAAATTAGACTGTTTTAAGGGGCGGGCAAAATTTAGTTTAATTGACGGATGGAAAACAGGCCGGAAAGGAGCGGCCTTTCTTGGTTGATGGATTCCGTTTTCAGTCTCCCCTCCTTGTGATTTCCTTTATCTTCTCTATTTTTCTGGCCGGAAATCCCAGTGTTTTCGCCGCCGTATCTGCCTCCTCAGCCACTCTTCCTGTAAGCATTTCTAGCGCAAGCGTCAAAACCGCTTTAAAAGCTTCTTCCGCCACGGTCCGCCCCGATTCCATTCTCGCCGCGCCCGACACGGGTTACGCTCTTCCGCCGCCGCCTCAAATATCTACCGACGAAAGTTTAACCATCTTTACGGCTGATGAAGTCGATTATTCAAGTCCGGTCATCCACATGAAAGGAAACGTCATCATCCATCAGTCGACTCGAACCATTAAAGCCGATCAACTTTGGATTAACCAAAGAACCAATATTGGGACCTCAAAGGGCTTTTTAATTATCAAAGATTCCGGATCGGCCATTAGCGGAAATCCCGGGCATTATGATTTCGGGACGGAAACCGGAACCCTCATCCATGCCTCGGCTGGATACGGAGATTGGCAGGTTCACGGGGCGACGGCAACCTTAAAGTCAGGTCAGAAAGCCGTTTATGAAAACGCGGATTTTACCAGCTGCAATGAGTATCCTAATCCGGACTATCATTTTCATTCCACCCATCTCTTGGTGGTCCCGAATAAATATTTATTGGGATACAATACCACGTTCTGCCTGGGCAAAACCCCGCTTTTTTATATGCCGTTTTTTTACAAATCGCTGGTCCCCAAAAACAAGAAGAACGGAACTTTCCACATTACCCCCGACCCGGGGTATGACTATCGAAATGGGTATTTCTTAAAAAATATGGCGGAAGAAGATTGGAGCAAAACTCTCCAGACCAAGGAATACCTGGACTATTACTCAAATGAAGGAGTCGGCATAGGAGGAGAAGTTGATCACCATGAGAGCAAAAATCAAAGAGGCTCTCTTTATTTTTACACGATTCATGAGAATCCACCCAAAACCGTAGGAGGAAATCTCATTTCCAGCGGACTCCAGCGCTGGGGCGTTTATGGAGGCGAGTATGATCAGCTGACCAGTTCTCTTTCTTTCCAGGCTCGTATTCAGGCGCAGTCCGATCAAAATTTCAACAACGATTATGCCCGTTCCAATCTCTATCCCGTCGCCAACCAACTGATCAATAACGCCGCTCTCGTCTATCGACAAAGCAAATATTTCGCGCGCGTCAGCTATTCCCGCGTCGACAACGCCAACAATCCCAATGGAATCAACGGCGGCGGTTTCACCACCTATTCGGAAAGCGCTCCCCGGTTTGATTTTCAGACTGTCCCGCTAAAGTTTAAAGACGTTCCTCTCATCAATACCTTCAGCGCATTTGAAGACAACACCCAAACCCAAGGCGTCCCGTTTTTGCAGCATTCAGCCGGAATCAATTGGCAGGGTTCGAACGTCTACCGAATGGGATGCGGAGTTAATTTCACCCCTTCACTCCAATACTCAAGCGTCTACTACAGCAAAACGAATCCATTAAGCCCTTACGCGACCAACCCCACCGCCATCTCAACGAACGTTTTCATCAATAACTATTCCGCCTCGGGAGATCTCCGCCTCCCAACTATCGTCGGCGACGTGGACGTCATTCAAAGCATGACCGGGCGCAGCAAGATGAACGGCTTCGGCCTCGACTCCAATGCTCCGGATCACGGAATTCAAAGCGAAATGGCCACCGTTGAAGACGTCTACACATTCTCTCCGACTTCCATGTTTCGAATTACCTCCGGCTATAACGAACAACAAATCACCGGACAGCCTATTCCCACCAATCAAAGAATACAACCGATCGCCGAAAACCTCTCCTATGTCACCAATTCGGGAATCAACATCACTCAATCCAACACCTATCAATTTGACGGCGGCGAACAGTCTTTCCAGCTCAACGTCATGAAGGGCCAAGAACAAGGCACCCATTTCGGCTTATCGGCCGGATACGCCCCGGTCGTTCCCGGCATCAGCCCTCAAACCTACACGGTCAACACGGATTTCGGCTGGGCTCCAGCATCAGGAACCTGGCATGTTTTTCTCATCACGCGCTCTCAAGTCATCTCTAACGCCGGAATCGGGCAAATGCAAAGCTTTGCGCTTTACGATAAGGAATTGACCGTCGTCAAGCTTTGGCACGATTTTATCGGGACAGGGCAGTTTCTCTTCCGTCCAGGAAACGTCAAACAGGTCTCGTTTAACGTCACTTTCCGAATCCCCGCCGGAGGCCCCCCAACTAGCAAGTCCCAGCAGCAACAAACTGATTGGGAATCGGAATGGTACCCGCAAAGGCAGCGCCCGATGACCCGGCTTTAGGGCTCAGCCTTCCAAGGCAAGCAGAGCCGCTCCGATGCAGCCAAAATCGGCGTTCTCGGTCATGCGAAGTTTGGCGCGCAAAAAAGGCGGCTTAAAGGGCTCTTGGGAGAGTTCCTTCTTGAGCGGGTCCATCAAATGCCGCCCGGCAGCGGAAACGCCGCCCAAAAGAGAAATCCCGTCCGGATTAAAAATCATGACCAAACTCGCGATTCCGGCGGCTAAATAGCGCGCGGTCACCGCCCAAACCTCTTGGGATAAAACATCTCCCATTTGGGCCGCCTCGCTTAAATGTCTGGGCTCAAGAGCGTTAGGTTCAGGGCAAATCGATGAAAGAATTCGCCCCTTATCCGGGCTCTCTGAGAGCATACGCCGGGCGGTGTTGATAATGCCATATCCGCCCGCGTAGGCTTCAAGGCATCCCCGACTGCCGCAATGGCAGAGTTCTCCTCCGACCGCCACCCGCATATGCCCGATTTCCCCAGCGCTTCCCGCAGACCCCCGATAGAGTTTCCCACGGCAAACAATTCCGCCGCCAACTCCTGTCCCCAAGGTCAGCCCTAAAAAATTCTCGCCCTTTCTCTTAAAGTCCAGCATGTAACAACCCCAAACCGCGGCATTGGCGTCGTTTTCGACAATAAAATTTCGAGAACCAAATTTTTTTGAAAAAGATTTTTTAAAATCAAAATTCGGCCAACCCTTTAAATTGGGGGCAAATAAAATTTTCCCGGACACCGGGTCGACTGCGCCGGCCAAGGCGAGACCAAACCCCTCCGCACGCACCTTCAGAAGTCTTTCCATATCTAAGACGGTCATTGCAATCCGAGAGACGAAATCCTTGGGGCCCAAGGACGACTGAGTGGGAACCTGTTTTTTAACAAGAATTTTCCCGTTTTTCCCTAAAACGGCAATCTTCGTATAGGTTCCGCCCACATCCACGCCGATGGATACGCTATTTTTACCCATTTTTAAATCCTCTCTTTTGCAAAGATTGTCTGGCCCTCTCAATAAGATAAAGCGACCCGCAAACAACCGCAGCGGGCACATCTTGATTCTGCCAAATGTTAAAAGCCTCCTCAAGGCTTGGCGCCTCTTTTACTTGGGCATTCGAAAAAACTCGAGAAGCGATTTCCGCGAGTTCACTAGTGGAAGCCGCGCGCGGATTTAAAGGAGAAACGGCGACTATTGAGTGGACATCTTTGGGCAAAGCCTGAAGAGATGCCGCGATATCCTTATCCTTCATCATGCCGATAATCCATAAAGCGGCATCCCCCGCCCACGGCGATTTTTCCCAGGTCTTAGATAAATTTCCCAGCGCTCCCGGATTATGGCCTCCGTCTAAAATTGCCGTCCTGCGCCCTGGCCCCATCAGAACCTCGAAACGCCCGGGCCAGGAGACCTGGGCAAGCCCTTTTTCCATATCAGAATGAGAAACCTTCAAATCCCGAGTCTGATTTAAATAAGACAATACCGCAGCGGCAAGGGAAACATTTCTCCCTTGAGAAAAACCGAGCATGGTCAAGGCCGCCTCAGCGCCCCAAGGAGCCTGAAGAATCTGCTTGTTTTTCTCCCAATCGATTCTTTTAACCAGCCAAGGATTCTCAACGACGCTTAGCGGCGCCAAAAGAGCGCGGGTTCTTTCTTTAATGATTTCCATCGGCTCCGGAGAAAGCGCGGAACAAAAAACAGGACATTTTTTTTTGATAATTCCCGCTTTTTCATGGGCAATTTCTTTCAGAGTCTTTCCCAACCAATTCATGTGGTCGAAATCAATCGCGGTGATGATGGAGGAGAGCGGATTCTTCACCACATTGGTCGCATCCAAACGTCCGCCAAGCCCGGTTTCGACAACGGCTACGTCAATTTCATTTTCGGCGAAATACTGAAATGCCATTGAAGTCAAAATCTCAAAATAGGTCAACTCTTCTTTGGGGTCGAGGCAAAGGGTTCTTTCCAAGAGTCGATCAAAGTCCTCACGGGAAATCCAACTCCCATTAATACGAAGGCGCTCTCGGGGACTTTGAAGATGCGGGGAAAGATAAAACCCGGTTTTGTATCCCGAAGCGCGCAATATCGATTCCAAAATGGCACAGGTCGATCCCTTCCCATTGGTGCCGGCGACATGAAGAACACGCAAATGATCCTGAGGATTTCCCAATAAAGCGAGGTGTGTTAAAATGCGGTCAAGGCCCGGAACAATTTTATGTTCTTGACGCGCTTTAAGAATTTGAAGGGAGTTTTCGCGAGTCATTGACTCTCTGGATGGAAGCCCCGAGGCCGGCCAACTTATCTTCGATCTTTTCGTAGCCTCTATCGATATGATAGACGCGCTGCAAAACGCTCTTTCCTTGGGCGGAAAGCGCCGCAACCAAGAGCGCCGCTCCGCCGCGAATATCGGAGGCCATAATCGGAGCGCCGATCAAATTCTTAACGCCTAGAACCCGCGCATGACTGCCGTGAACGGAGATTGAGGCCCCCATGCGCAAAAGCTCCGCGGCATGGAGAAACCGGTTTTCAAAAATGGTTTCTTCAATCTCGCTTTCACCATCGGCCAAACACATCAAACTCATCCACAGGGCCTGCAAATCCGTCGAAAATCCAGGGTACGGCCCGGTTTTAATGGAGACGGGTTTGATCGTATGCCCATCGGAAACAACCGATATTTCCCGAATGCCGGTTTTAACCTTGACCCCGCAAGCTCGCAATTTGGCAATAGTATCTTTAAGATGCTCAGGCTTGGCGCCAATGAGATCAACGCGGCCCTGCGTCGCGGCAGCGGCGATCATGAAGGTGCCGGCTTCCAAACGGTCGGCAATCACCGAATATCGCGCTCCGTGCAAGACGGATTTCCCGCGAATATAAACCGTCGAACGCCCCACGCCTTTCACTTTTGCGCCAAGAGCCGTTAAAAATCTCCCAAGGTCTTCAATTTCAGGTTCTCTTGCCGCATTTTCGATAATTGTTTCTCCTTCCAACGCGGCAGCAGCCATCATCAAATTCTCGGTGGCCCCAACGCTGGGAAATTTTAGATGAACCCGTCCCGGCGCCAATTCCCGTGATGAAAGAATGATATCCCCTTGATCGACGAGTTCCCGAGCGCCCAAGGCTTTAAAGCCGTCCAAATGAATGTCAATAGGGCGAAGCCCGATGGAACATCCCCCAGGAATAGGAACTCTGACCACACCAAAACGCGCCAAAAGCGGTCCCGCGACCAAAACCGAAGCGCGCATTTGTTTCACCAAATCATACGGCGCATGAGTCTTAAGCGATGCTTTTGGTTTCACGGTTACGCGGGAACCCCTCACCTCGATCCCCTTCCCAAGGCTTTCAAGCAGTTGAAAAGTGGTGCGAATATCCCGAAGAAGAACGGGCACGTTCTCGATTACGCAGGCCTCATCAGTCAACAAGGTCGCAATCAGAATAGGGAGAGCGGCATTCTTAGAACCGCTGATTTTTACAGTTCCTTTAATGGGTTTCCCCCCTTCAATGATAAACTGATCCATGTTTATTCCTTTTGCGCGATTGCAAAACGCGGGATTCCAGCAGAATCACATTGAACTTCCGCGCGTTCAAAACCGGCCTTCTTCATTATTTTTCTCATCTCCGCGCCTTGGCCAAAGCCAATCTCGGCAATCGCGATTCCCTTTGGTTTTAAATATTCCATGGCCTGAGAAAAGATTCTCCTCAAATACCTGAGCCCGTCCGGGCCGCCATCTAAAGCCATGCGAGGCTCTCTTAAAACCTCAAGCTCAAGCCGCTTTATTTCAGAACTCGGGATATAAGGCGGATTTGAAACGATCATATCGAACTTAAGCCGCCCCAAACCCCAGCTCTGAAGCATGTTTTTATGGATGAGAGATATTCGCCGCGCTTCTTCCGGGTAAAGACTCAAATTTTTTCTCATCCAATTTTTCGCTCGGACGCTTTTTTCCATCGCAAAAACGCGGGCTTTCTTAAAATAATGGGCCAAGGAAATAGAAATCGCCCCCGTTCCCGCGCCGACATCCAAAAACAAAAGGTTCTCTCTTTCCCGTCCCTCAAAACTCTTGAACACTTTAAAAACCAACTCCTCCGTCTCCGGCCTTGGAATAAGAACTCCCGGACCGCAAAGTAATTTCAAGTCAAGAAAAGGTTGACTACCCGTCACATAAGCCAAGGGCTGCCGACGAGCACGGCGGCGGATAAGAGCTAAGAATTTTTTCTTTTCCGCCGGAGAAATGGGAGCAATCAATCCGCCCTGAATTTGAGCGCGCCCAACTTTGACCACATGCGACAATAAAAACTCAGACGAAGCTTCCGCTTCAGGAACACTGCGGCTCTTTAAATAATCAAAACCTTCTTGCAAGACGGAAATCATTGGGAATTTTCATCTCCGCGCGCGGCTTCTTCCCGCAGGGCTTCAAGCACCGGCCCGATTGCGCCTTCCATCAGAACCGGCAAATTGTGCCAGGAACGCTCCAACCGATGATCCGTCAAGCGATTTTGAGGAAAATTATAAGTTCGGATTTTCTCCGAGCGATCTCCGGTTCCCACTTGGACCTTTCTGGTATGGGAAACTTTTTCTTCATGCTTTTGGCGCTCTGCGTCATAAAGCTTAGACCTCAGCATCGCCATCGCCTTCATCTTATTTTTAAGCTGGGAGCGTTCATCTTGACACTGAACGACCACCCCCGTGGGAATATGAGTAATGCGAATCGCGGTTTCCACCTTATTGACGTTTTGTCCCCCAGCGCCGCCGGCACGATAAGTGTCAACTTTAAGATCTTCCGGACGGATATCAACGTCCACCTCTTCCACTTCCGGCATGACGGCGACCGTCACCGTTGATGTGTGAATGCGGCCCGAGGCTTCCGTCTGAGGAACCCGCTGAACACGGTGAACCCCCCCCTCATATTTCAGCCAACCATAGACCGGCCCTCCAGAAATATAGAGGACCGCCGACTTGATTCCCTTAAGGCCCGTGGCGTTAGCCTCCATCATCTCAACTCTAAAGCCCTGGTCTTGGGCGAAACGCCCATACATTCGCAACAACTCCGAGGCGAACAAGGCGGCTTCATCTCCGCCGGCGCCCGCTCGGACTTCAAGAAAAACGTTTTTAGAATCATTCGGATCCTTGGGTTTCAAAGCCTCCAAAAGTTCCGCCTGAATTTTTTCAACTTTACAGGACCAAGCGTCCTTTTCACGAACGGCTAATTCCACCAACTCCTTATCCACCCCTGCGCCCTGGGCGATTTCTTCCAAATCACGAATCTCACGATAGGCCGCTTTGATTTCCTTGATTTTTAAAACCAAGGGACGCAATTCGTTGTAGCGTGCGGAAAGGCTTTTCAAAAGATCGGAAGAAAGACTCGGCTGGGAAAGGCGAGATTCAAGAGATGAAAACTCCTCTTCCAACTTCAAAACAGAGACAGGCAACATCTCCATCAGGGAAGAATATCCCTAGTATAGTGCGTCATAAATTCCTTTACATTCGTCACCCCGACGAAAGTCGGGGTCAGGGCCCGCGTAAAAGATTGGATTCCGGCTTTCGCCGGAATGACGGCAAGGAGGATGCCGGAATGGCGGCCTTCCCAAATGTAATGAAGCGTTGGAATCACTACCCTAAGAGTTATTTCTTGGCGGGGGTTTTAGACGCCGCTTTTTTCTCTGTTTTCTTGGGAGCGGAGCTTAAGGTCTTTTTTGCTCGTGGAACCGAGGCAAGTTTTTTAACCGGGGCTTTCTCGGATTTGCGAACAATCGTTTTTCCCTCCGTGGACTCAAAGCGCTTCTTGAAGCGTTCAACGCGGCCGGCGGCGTCCACGAATTTTTGCTGCCCGGTGAAGAAAGGATGACAGGCGGAGCAAATTTCCAGCTTCACGTCCTTCCTAGTAGAACGAGTCTCAAAGGAAGAGCCGCAAGCGCAAGTAACCTTCGTCGTCATATATTGTGGATGAATTCCTGATTTCATGATTTCCTCTGCCGAGTATATAAAAATTTTCTTTTAGGTCTAACCTATTTTTAGTATTTTACTAAAATGAGGGCAAAAAAAGAAGCGAAAAAAAATTGCATTCTTCTTTCCCAACTTATCCTATCCTGCGTTCTTTTCGTGAAACCTGCCTTGGCCAAATCTCTTAATCCCCATTGGAAGCCTCAATCTCGGTTTAAAAAGATATCAAAAACCCGTAAGGAATCGCCCGCGTCTTTTTCCGGGGATGGATGGTCGCCTGAAATTACGAAGGCGATAAACAAGCTCATCGCCGATAAGGGAAACGCTTCTCCCCATTACAATCCTCGCAAGCCCCCGATTGCGACCATCCCCTGGGAAGGAGTCGTTACCGATGGAGATATCGATGAGCTTGTTTTTTGGCGCCTCATCCGCAGAGCGGATTTCAAATTTTCCGACCCGTTCTGGAATATCGTTCCCATCGCCTACGGGAGGCAGAAACTCAGAGCCGCTTATGAGCAATTTTCGCCGCTTCCCAAAACTATTTGGAACACGCAGCCGACTTATCATCAATATCTGAAATATTTTGTCAAGAGTTACCAAGACCAGCGCCTAGAGACGGGAATAAAATCCTGCCGCATCTACCTTTCCCGCCTGTGGTTTGGATTTACGCCTCAAGAAGCTGAGTCCTACGTCCAGATTACGCTCAACCAGGAAAAATTCCAAGCGTTGAAAAAAGAAATAATCGCCGACCCCCCCGAAGATCGGGCTCCGGTTTATATCCGGAGAGGAATCCGCGTCCGCCCTCAAGCCCTTGGACTCATCCAAAGCCTCAACAATGCAGGGTTTGACATCTGGATCATCTCAGCCGATGCCGAGCCGACCTTGAAAGCGGCTCTCAGTTGGGCCGGAATTTCCTACGCGCATCCCGCAGGCATCAAGATAAAACTCGACAAAAAAGGGATTTTTAACGGAAAAATTTCACAGCCTCTTCCCTTTTGGGGCGGGGAAACCGCAACCGTCATCTTTCACACTGGGAGAATCCCCGCGCTGTCTGTGGGGTTTTGGCCGCAGGACCAAGCCATTCTAAGCTATGGAAACGGACTTAAAATATTGATTTCCGGAAAAGACAAAACTCTCGTAAAAACCGCGCGAAAGAAGGGTTGGCTGATTCAGCCCGCGTTTCAATAACGGCTAAATGTCATCGGGATTTTTTAATTAAAATAAAAAGCTTGCCGGGATTCCATTGATTAGAAGATTCCGTCCGCGCCTGGGCGCCATGCCCCACATACATATCCACTCGCCCGGGGCCCTTGATGGCGCCGCCCGTGTCCAAGCAGAACGCAAAACTCCGCCGCTTAAATCGCCCTAAAAAACGCCCTTTGCGATCAGCCTTTGGCGAAGTCGTCTCAATATAGGCCAAGGCTCCGAGGGGAATATAGGCGGGATCGATGGCGATGGAAGCCCCCGGAACCAAGGGCTCATGCGCGGTACCTTGGGGTTCTTCTCCTAGCTCGAAGGGGTCCAACTTAAAAAAAACATACCGCGGGTCCTGCGCCAATATCTCCCCCTCTTTTTTAGGATGATCTTCCAGATAAGCGCGTAGTGCGTCTTTCGATATTTTCCCCTTCTTGAAAATTCCTTGACGAATCAACAGGGAACCAATTGGACGATAGGGAAGTCCGTTGGTCGCCGCATATTGCGCCAAAATCTCGCTTCCATCGGGGAACTCAAGTATGCCAGAGCCTTGAACTTGAAGATCAAAAACGTCAAACGGACTCTTCAACCACGCCAAAGCAAGGCCTCTCCCAGCCAAGGCGTGATCAAGATCAATGGCCTTGCGGCTTAAGGAAGACAAGGCTTTGTCCGCTGGCAACCGATAAATGGGATAGCGATAAACCGAATCCTTATGAAAGCGGGCGGACAGAACCGGTTCATAGTAATCGGAAAAAATCACCCGTCCCTTGCCGTCGATTCCCAAGGACTGAAACAACTCAAAATTATTTTTTAGCGCCTTAAAAAACTCCACCCGTGTTCGGCTTTCATGGTTGATCTTTAAAAGTTCTTGAGCAGAGTCCGCTAAAATTTTGGGCTTCCAAGAGCGCCCTCCCGCATCAATTGCCGACCCAGGTGGAAGTTGAGCCACATAATCTAAAACGCGTTTTGCGGCCAGGTCCAAGGCTTTTTTGTTCCACTGCGCCTTTTTAAAGGAAGGGATTCCTTCGCTTGTTAAAGGCTTTAAAGCCGCCGCCGGCCCACCTTGCGCTCGCACGGAAAAACACATAAGAAAAATGAGCGTATTAAAAATACTCATCGGCTAGGGCTCGCAACGAGCCGGGGGTTTTTAGGTTCAAAAAGAACAAGCGTGCGGCGCAATTCCCCTTCTTCCTCCAAATGAATTGCCTTGACATGACAAGGTTCTGATTTAAAAATGGTGTCGGCTTCCACTACTTGGTTCGGACGGTCGAGAGCGATTCCAATAAGTCTTAACACTTCCTGCTGTTGCGTGTCTATAACATCCAATAAATGGGGCTTCGCGACGGACTTATTTCCCTTATCTTCAATCCCCGGAATTCCGGAGACGACGGGCATCTGAAAATTGGTATAGAGAACGCTATTGTCCTCATCAACGACAATCGCGTGATAGTTTTTAGGGACCACGGCGAAAAGAATCGAGCGCCACCATCGCGCCTCGGATACGCCGCGTTGGGATTCGCGAACTTTGACTGTCGACATCTCGCCTTTAACCTTAAAAAGAAAAAGCTTTAAGGCTTCAGCGACATCGCCGATCTCATCGGCGCGAGCGGGGAATTTAAGCTCAAAAGTTTTAAATGAAACGCTTTCGACCGCTTCCCGTAAATTAAAAAGAGGAATTAATATCCAGCGATGAAGGAAGAAATAAAGCGGAACCCCCAACAGTAAAAGAACCCCAACGGCGCCGACGGCATATTTGGTCATCGCGTTATTAATAACGGTGACCGCAGTCTCACGGCTGACTTGAAGATCCAAAATCCCAAGAGCTCGGCCCTCATAGGAGAGCGGAATCGCGATATCATACAAAGGGAGGTTGGGAACTGGAAGAATGACTGGGGATTTCGTCTGCCAAGCTTTGGCTATCGCGTCGGTGGGAAGAGTTACCTCTTTGGCGAACTCATCAAAGCTTTCGGTTATCTTCGAAGGATCCTTAAACCAGCGGATCTCGCCGTATTTATTGAGATAGACCAAGGCCGCCACGCGGCGGTCGCTGGCTATACGCGTAATCGTATCCAACTCATCGATTGAAATAACGCTCTGGTCATGGCTAAGCCCCCTGACCAAGGTTGGCGCATAGAGGTGCACCATGTCCAGGGTTTCCTGCTTGAGTTTCTGGTCAAAAGTCCATTTAAAAAGGTTGTAATAGAAAATTCCGCCAAGAAACATCACGTAAATTCCTATCGCGGTAAACCAAAGAAACCACTTCGAGGAAATGCTCATTTAAGGGTTATCGTCTATGGGACAATTTTTATAGTCCGCCTTTGTTATAAATCTGGTCTATTTTCTCAAGACCGGCCGCAGCATCCGAATTCTCCGGATTGTATTTCTTGGCCAGAATCCACTCATTTTTCGCCTGTTCGTAATTATGCTCCATGTAATATTGAACGCCCAATAAATAATGCTGCTTTGAGGATTTTTTGTCCTCTTGAGATACTTGCGTTGTTTGAAGAGGCGGGGCGCCGGTCTGCGAACCCACCGCAGTGGAACTACTCTGCGCGACTTCTTTTTGTTTCTTTTCTTCTTGGGCTCTTTTTTGAGCCGCGGCTATCGCTTCTTTTTTTCTCTTGCGCACGGCGTCTTCCTCGGCCTTCAGTTCCTCTTTGCGATGAACGATGGCATCCTTGGCTTGGGAAATCAACTGATCGGCTGATTCCGTGTCGTATCCATAATCTGTTGCGCGCTTCCATTGGGCGATGGCTTGATTGAAATGCCCTTGCCGGTAAAGGTCCCGCCCGGCGACGACGTGCTGATTGGCCATTTCAGATCGGATTTGTCCCATTAAACTCCGAACCTTGTTATTGGACGGCTCATAAGACAAGATTTGGTCTAGGATCTTAAGCGCCTCATCCGTTTGGCCCTCGCCGTAAAGACTCAACGCCGCCTCCAGTTTTCTGTTCATATCCCTGTTTTTCTGCTGCATCTCCACTCTTTGAATCGCCTCTTGAAGATGTGGATACCTGGGATTTAAAACAAGAGCGGAATACCATTGATCTAAGGCTTCTTTATACTCGCGCTTCTGATAAAAAATCCGACCGCGGACAAAATGTTCATGAGCCAATTTAAACCGGCATTTCTTTAACCAAAACTTAGCCTTGATATTATAGGGCGATAGCTGAACGACTTCTTTAAACCGATTTTCAGCCTCGACTAAGCGACCTTCTCGATAAAACGCCATTCCCTCATCGAACTTATCAACGGCTAGCTGATGCTCGGCGAAAAGAGGCTTGGGGGAGCCCTTTAAATCAATGGCCGCATCCTGGAGAATCTGCGCGTCTTGGTAATTGGGGTCGATCGCCAATATTTGAGAAGTCAACCTTTTAGCCCCGACAAAATCCCCCTTTCTATACAAATCATAGGCGCTACCGTAAACCTCTTTGAGCATGGCGCGCGTAATTTGAGATTGTTCCAAATCTACGGTATCAATCGCTTTTTTCTCTTCTCCGGAACTAACGGGGCCCAAGGTCACCTGCGAGAGATTGAGAAACAAGGCGTCCATTTTCTTGTCGCCGCTCTGCCCGTAAAGCGCGGAAGATAACAAAAGCAAAAGAGCCGTGACGCGAGTTCTCATTAAAAACCCAAGCCTCCCTTAAGCAGTGATTTAATCATCGGCGAGAGCATCATAATAAACACAGTCGGGAAAATAAAGATAAAAAGCGGAATCAGCATCTTGGTAGAAGCCTGGGCGGCCAACTTTTCGGCCTTGTTGAGGCGCCGAAAACGCATATCGGCGGCATAATTGCGTAAAAGTTCGACCAGCGATGTTCCCAATTCATCCGATTGGATGATGAGCCCCACAAAAGAGCGAATCTCTTGAAGCCCAGTTCTCAAAGCCATGCGTTCCAAAGCGTTGCGGCGCGAATATCCCAATTGAACCTCGTTCAAGGTTCTATCGATTTCAATTTCAAGTTCGGTTTTTTCCTTGGCGTTTTTAACGATGCGCTCAAAAGCCGACAAATAATCAAGCCCCGATTCAATCGTCAAAGCCGCCAGATCAACGAAGGTTGGAAAGTTTCTGAGAATGGCCATTTGCCGAGCCTCGACCTGCTTTTTAAAAAGGCTGTCCGGCAAAATAAAGCCGACGACCAGGCCAAAAACGCCGAAAAAAATATTCCCGGTTAAAAACCCAAATAACGTCCCAAAAGCCGCCGCCAACAGCTCTTTCTGGTGGAGAATATCAAGAGGCGTCGGCTTATCGGGCTTACCCATCATCATGTGCAAATTCTCGATCGGCTTACCAATTTTTAAGGTCTTAATCAGCCACAGATCCAAGCGATCGACAAGAGAGCCCTTGGGGTTGAGCGTGGAAAAAGCGGTTTCAAGAGATTTTTCCGACTTGGCGATTTTTGCGACGTCGGCCTCGTCTTGACTCGCCGGGCTGAAAGCCCGATGAACCAAGGTATAGGTCGCCATTGACCCCAAAAATCCCAGAATCAAGAGGACATAATGCGTCATCGTCAAGCTCATACTTGGACATCCCCCAATTTGTTGACGACCTTCATGCCGATAGCGATCCAAATCGTGCAGAAAAGAAGGGTAACAACGCCCAGAGGGCTAAAATAAAAAGCCGACATTTGCTGAGGCTGAAAAAGAAACATCACCAAAAGCATAATCCATGGCATGATGCCGACCACGATCGCTTGGATTCTTTGCTGCGCCGTCATCGCGGCGGTCTTCTCTATTAATTTCGTTTCTTCGCGAATATTTTCAACAATTCGGTCAAAAAGTTTGGTCAGGTTTCCGCCGGCGGTCCTTTGAATGACGATGGCCTTGATAAAATAAGATAGAAGACGGCTTTGAACCCGTTCTTCCATTCCTTCCAAGGCTTTTTCAATACTCATTCCCAGCTGGTAATTTTTAAGACAAAGCCCAAATTCCTCGGAAATAGGCGGCGGCAAATCCTTCTGGACCATGCCAAAACACTGAACCAAATCAACTCCTGCTTTAAGGCCGTTGGACATCAAAATAAGCGCGTCCATCAGCTGTTTTTCGCATTTCATCCCTCGGCGAAAACGAATGTTGCGCAAAAGCCAGCCCGGCAAAATAAGCCCGGCATAAGTGCCCAGCCCGAAAAAAATAATAAAACCGAAGATGTTAAAAGTCAGAAGTCCGACTAGAAAACCCAACACGATCGGAGCGCCCACCAGATAATTAATTTTAATGTTTAAAAATTGACGCTGGTATTGATAAGCCCACTCTTTCGCCTTGGTTTTATAGATTTCGGTCGCTTCTTGGATTTTCGTTTTGTTTAGGCTACCTAAAAGCCAACCTCCAAAAAGCATGACGGCAACCCCCATCAGGGTTAGGAATGTCGATAAAGCCGGAGAGGCAGGACCCGGGACATCGGGAGGGGCGTAACCCGCCGGCGGTTGATTCAGCCTTTTAAAGGCTTGCTTGGACAACATCGAGACCGCCATGACTCCTTGCCGGTATTCCTTGAGATTGCCGTTGGTCAAACCGGTAATTAGACTTTCCATCTCCTTATCAATCAAAGAGAAAATGGACATCTCTTCCCGTCCGCGTCCGGCCAAGGAATTTTCAAGCCGCGCGCGATAGAGGCGATCCAAAGCCATCTCAAAACGAATGCGTTCGGTCTCATAATCTCCGGAAAGAGTCTTCGGATTCTGCAATTGCCCGCCGTCTTTCGAAGACAATGTTTTTCGCGTCAATTCAAAAACTTCGTAGAGAACCGCAGGGGGCCCCTGCCAAATTTGGGCCTCGTTGAGCATTCCCTGCTCCGGGTCCTGCCAGACCGGATGGGCCATCATCGCCGGCATGATTTGATCCACCCAAGCCGGCACGATCAGAGCGGGATCGCGATCCTTTTTAAAGTAGTGATAAAAACGCTGGACATCCGATTCTGCTCCGTTCTGAGGGTTGAAAATATAATTAATTTGCGCCGGGTTGAAATAATCGGCGGAAGCGGGAAGAGATAAAAAAAGCAGGAACAAAAAATACGGTTTCATCTCTTTTATTTTCATTTTGGTTTTACCGGTTGCGTCGGATTTGGAACTCCAACGCCCAAGGAAAGGGCTTGTTTGTCCGGCGCGGGAAGGCCTTGTCTTTTCGCCTTATTTTCCTCGCTTTCAAAAATAGACTTCGGAACATTGAGCCCTTTAAAATGGAACTCCTCATGAAATGTCGGCACGTAATCGCAGGCCGAAAAGTAGCCGACGCTTTGCCCCTTTTCATTAACGGCGACTTGGTGATACTTGTAAATATCCTGCATCGAAATTTTAAGCCCTTCTTTTCCTGTCACTTCCGTCACATAGGTCACGCGCCTTTTTCCATCCGAGAATCTGGTTAATTGAATGATGACATGAACCGCGCTTGAAATCATGTCGACCAAAACCGACATCGGAAGCTCCGTTCCCGCCATCAAACACATCGCGGCCAAACGCGAAATCGCGTCGTTAGGAGAATTGGCGTGAAGAGTCGCAAGCGAACCCTCATGGCCCGTGTTCATCGCTTGAAGCATATCCAAGGCTTCCCCGCCGCGGCACTCGCCGACCACGATGCGGTCCGGCCTCATGCGCAAACAGTTTTTGATGAGATCGCGAATTGCAATTTCTCCTTTCCCTTCGATATTGGGGGGACGCGATTCCAAGCGAACCCAATGTTCCTGCATCAAATTGAGTTCGGCGGTGTCTTCAACGGTAATGATGCGCTCATCTTCTGGAATAAAATTCGACAACATATTCAAAAAGGTTGTTTTTCCGGTTCCGGTTCCGCCCGAGATAATAATGTTCTTGCGTAAAATAACGCAATTTTTGACGAACTCAATGAGCTCGGGAGTGCAAGCGCCGAAGCCAATCAGTTGTTTATAAGTAAAGGGCTTCGCCGAAAAGCGCCGAATCGTCAAAGTCGGGCCGGACACCGCCAAGGGCGCAATGATGGCATTGACGCGGGAACCGTCTTTGAGACGGGCATCAACCAATGGCACGGACTCGTCAATTCTGCGTCCAACCGGCGCGACAATGCGTTTAATAACCTGAACCACTTGGTCGTCGTCTCTAAACCTCACTGGAAGGAGCACCAATTTTCCCTGGCGCTCAATGTAGATGCGGTTAAACGAGTTGACCATGATTTCGTTGACGCTGGGGTCTCTCAGCAAGGACTGAAGAGGCCCAAGCCCTAATATTTCATCAATGAGTTCGGCGCTGAAAACCTCGCGCTGTTGGCGGGAGAGTTTCAGCTCGGGTTCACGCTGCAAAAGACTTTCAATGATGGCCGAAACCCGGGTTCTATTCTCTTCGTTTTGCTCGGTCTCATCTGAAATTCGGATTCGCTCGGTTTCCATCGCGGTCACAACCAGTTTGTGCATTTTCCCTTTCAATTCATCCCAAAAAGGCGGAATATCCCCCTCGGCGAGTCGCGCGGGTTCTGGCTTTTTCTTGGCCGTGGCGCCATCGGAAGAATCCGCGCCGAGGGCGGATTTCCATAAAAGCTCCGAGCCTTGCTGGAATTCATTGGTCTCAAGGCTCGATTCCCATGATTTAGCCGCAGGGATCGCGCTTCCCAAGCGAGCGAGCAAAACCTTGAGGGTCTTTGCCCAATCGTTTTGCATGTTTTCCGCGACCAGGACTTTCTGGGTATTGGCGCATTCGGGAATTAACTCCTCCCATGGCATATAAGCGAGCACTTTCTTTTGGAGCGTTTGGAAGAATTTGTCAATTTCCTGCGGAGCCAAGGAACCGGGAAGATTAGCCTGGTTGATCACCACTTCAAAACGCTCCAACGGAAAGTGAAGGGCTTTAAGCTCCGAAAAAATGCTGTAGGTCGCCTCGCAATGGCTTCTCTGGGGTAGACAAACCCAATAGACAAGATCGGCGAAATCCAAAGAGAAAATCTGCATTGGAAAGTACGGATCGACGTCGATGAAAATGTCGTAGGTCTCGGACAAGGCCCCCAAAACCTTGGCCACCACACGAGGCTCAAGCATCGTGATTTCTTTTCTACTATTACCCAAGGGCAAGACTCCGACCCCCCACTGACTCATTGGAATCCGCCCGCGCAGAAGTTTTCCCAATCCCGAGGGATTGGGAGCGACCAAGGAGGAAAGTTGCGCCAAGGTCGGCGAATTCAAGCGCAATTGAAAAGAAATATCGTTTCGCCCCAGAGGGTCCATGGAGACGATTAAAACGTTGCGGTTCTGGGTTCCGGCCCACACCAAAGCCAAGTTAAGGCAAATCGCGCTTTTGCCGACGCCTTCCTTGGGCCCGGTGAAAACGGCCACCCGCCCCGGCAAGCTGACCGTCTTTGTTTCTGGAGTCGCCATTTTATTTCACGATCTCAAGGGTGATGAACAAAAACAACGTTGACTGCTGCTCTTGAATGCTGGTCTGCGTAAAGAGAAGTCCCAATAGCGGAATGCGGCCCAAATACGGTACGCGCGTTTTAGTGATATTTTTAGAACTGGTCTTAAGCCCCCCGATGACCAGGGTTTCTCCGCTTCTGACCTCAACCGCAGTTTGAATTTGACGAGTCGTAATAGAAGGCACGACGCTTCCGCCGACCTGAACGGTCTGTGAATAATTGGGGTTAGACACCTCTAATTGAAACTGCGCCATGATATGATCTTTTCTATTGGGGTCGACCGAGACCGCCGCATTTAAAATCGTCGCTATTTTCTTAAAACTCACTCCCACGCCTTGAACATTGACGACCGGGTAGGGCTGTTCCCCTCCAACGACAAAATTAGCCTGCTGCCCCGATTGAACGATGACCTTGGGGTTCGACAAGGTCTGCGCTTTTCCATCGGTCTCCATCATTTGAAGAGAAGTTTGCAAAGCCGTTTTCCTCGCGAAGTCCCCAATATGAATAAGCCCGGGAATCGCGGTCTCGGCGAAGCTAATTCCCGTCTGAAACGGACCCCAGTTAAAACCTTCTGCTTTGTTCACGGAACCTGAAATCTCCACGATATCGGCCGATATTGAAATAAGGGGCGTCTTATCCGCCGCCCGCGCACGCATAGGCGCGGCCAACAGAACAAGAAATATTCCCCACCACTGTCGCATTATCATGTTGTCGTACTGAAAAAACGGGAACGCCGCAAATCCGCAACTACTCACGTCACCCCGAC
>JAJZCM010000053.1 GCA_021846045.1 bacterium
GGGGCGATCTTCCATGACTTTAACTCCGTCTATTTTAACGGCCCCTTGATCTAAAAGCCTTCTCGCCTCGTTTTTTGATTTAGCCGCCCCTGATTTTAAAATCATCTCGATAAGGCTGACCGAAGGAGAAAAAGCGGCCGCCGGAATGTCTTGCGGAATATTCTTTTTCGAAAATGTCTCCTCAAAAAAAGCCCGCTCGCTTACGCCCGCTTCTTCTCCGTGAAAGCGTGCCGTAAGCATTTGGGCCAAATTTTTCTTTGCTTCCATCGGGTGCAAAGCGCGCAAGGAATCTAAATCCAAAGTCGTCAAAAGCTCGTAATAATTCAGCATTAAATCATCTGACAGAGACATTGTCTTTCCAAAAATATCACGGGGGCTGTCAGTAAGGCCAATCGCATTTCCATACGATTTTGACATTTTTTTGACCCCGTCTAGACCGACAAGAAGAGGAACGGTCATTATGACCTGGGATTTTTGCCCCGCCAATTCCTGCATTTTTCTTCCCATCAAGAGATTGGTCAGCTGGTCGTTGCCGCCAATTTCGATATCGGATTTAACCGCGACCGAATCCTGGCCCTGAAAAACGGGATAGAGAGTTTCGAGCATCGTCAATGGAGAATTGTCTTTTAGTCTCTGTTTAAAATCCTCTCTCGCCAAAACCTGCTGAACCGTTATCGATTTCAGGGCGGAAAGAAGCCCTTCGCTCATAAAGGGTTTAAGCCACTCGGAGTTATAGCGAATCTCCGTTTTTTTCGGATCTAAAATCTTGAAAGCCTGGGATTTATAGGTTTCGGCATTTTTTTTCATTTCCTCCTCGCCCAAGGAAGGCCGGGTAAAATCGCGCCCGGAAGGATCCCCAATCAAAGCCGTAAAATCGCCGATGATCAAAACGGCCGTGTGTCCCAAATCTTGAAAGGTCCTCAATTTTGACAGAGCCACGCTGTGCCCCAAATGAAGGTCCGGAGAAGTCGGGTCGACTCCGAGCTTAACGCGCAAGGGCCGAGCAGCCCCGAGCAAATCCTCCAATTCCTTGGGATTGATTACGGAAACACAAGCTCGCGTTAAGGCCGCTAAGGAATCTTCAGGAGACATTTCGCGTGACTGCGCAGGTTCGTCATTCCGGCGAAAGCCGGAATCCAGAAGATCTCTGCTCTGGACCCCGACTTCCGTCGGGGTGACGTGAGTAGTTACCATTTCGCTCATTCTAGCATTAAAAAAGATCGTAGGGATCGCTGTTAATCTTAAGATAGACGCCCTTGGGAACTTTCAAATTTCTGGCCTCGGTCAAAGCCTCTTCCCATCGGCCCGAGGGAGACTTAATTAAAAGATGCTCGCGGTAGAACCCCCTGAGCGTCGGCAATACGCATGGGGAAGGGCCGACGCATTCATGACCTGAAACCTTAAGGGTTTCCTTAAGCATCTCAGTCGCGTCGCTCGCCGCCTGCCTGGCGCCGTCTTTCGCCTCGGACTCCCAAATAAGTCTTGTCAGATCGCAATAAGGGGGATAACGCAAATCCTTGCGCGTTTTCAGTTCTTCCTCGGCAAAGCGCGTGTAATCTCCGGAAATGGTCTGAGATACGGCTAGGTGAGTGGGGGAGAGAGTCTGCAAAATGACCTCGCCCGGCTTGTCGGCGCGGCCGGAACGGCCGGCCACCTGGGCCAAAAGCTGCATCGCCCGTTCCGAAGCCCTAAAGTCAGGCATGGACAACATTAGGTCCGAATCGACCACCCCCACCAAAGTCACATTGGGGAAATGGAAACTTTTGGCGATGAGTTTCGTGCCGACTAAAATATCGGCCTCGTGATCCAAGAATTTTTCGTATATTTTTTTCTCTTCTTTATTGTCCTCGCTCAAAGAATCGCGGTCAAGACGCAAGACCTTGGCCGCCGGTAGAACTGATTTAAGCTCGCCGACAATTTTTTGGGTTCCCGCCCCAATGGCCCGCAAAACGGCATGGCCGCATTTCTCACACTGATGAGGCAATGGGCTCTTGGCGTCGCAGTGATGACACTGAAGGATCATCTTCCCTTCCGCGCTCTCATGCGCAATTTTCGCGACCCCGCAGGCAGGGCACCTCGCGGCCCATCCGCATTTGGCGCATAGAATAAGCGTCGCAAACCCCCGCCTATTAACCAGCAAAATAATTTGTTCTCTTCGAAACAAGCGTTCTTGAATCTTGGAAATAAGAGTGTTTGAAAGGGTCTTTCCTTGATGGGGAGGAAGAGTTGTCGAGACTATGGGGCGCGCAATTAAAGAAACTCGCCGGGACATCTCTATGAGTTCGGCTTCTCCTTTTTCAGTCTTACTCCAGGATTCAAGTGAAGGAGTGGCCGAGCCCAAGACAAGAAGGGCCTTATGGGATTTCGCTCTTAAAAACGCCACATCACGGGCATGGTAATAAGGAATTTGCCCTTCTTGCTTAAAGGACTCATCCTGCTCTTCATCAATAACGATGAGTTTTAAATTTTTAAACGGCAACAGAACCGCCGAACGCGCTCCCACGATCAGCCTAGGCTCCCCTTTTCTTAACCCCATCCACGCGCCCCGGCGTTGGGCCTGAGAAACCTGGCTATGCCAAAGGTCAACGGGAAAATCAAACAAGATTGAAAACTCTTTAAAAAAAGGGCCTGCCAGCGATATTTCGGGAACTAAAAACAAAGCTTGGGCGCCGGAATTTAGAGTTTCCAAAATCAACCGGCGATAAACCTCGGTCTTTCCAGAAGCGGGAACCCCATACAAGAGAGCGGCATGGAATCCATTGAGTTTTAGCCTTTCGGAAAGTTTTGAAAAGGCCGCCTCCTGATCCGGGGTCAAAACAAAGTCTTGACGAATCTCTTTTATTTTTTTCTCCGCGGAAATTTTCTTTTGCCGGCGGGAATTTGAAGGCGGGAATTTAATGAAACTCGGCAAAACGGCTTTAAGACACTCTCCCAAAGGCGCTCCATAACGCTTCGACATCCATAATGCGCAATCAAACCCTTCCGGGTCCAACAATGGCTCGAACTCCAGAATTTCTTCAATGGGTTTCAGAGGGCGCGCCGGCGCGCCCTCAAAAACTGAAACAACAAAGCCTGTAAGCTTTCGGGGTCCAAACGGAGCCTTGACTCGCATTCCAGGCTTCAAAGAAATAGCGGAATCACCCACTAAGTAGTGGAACGTGCGATCCAGCGGAATAGGAAAGGCGATTTCAGCAATGCGCATAGCCATTTAAAAACGAAGAGAAACGACAACGCCTCTTTTCGGCTTTCTACTTAAAAGCGGTAAAGACGAAATGCGGAGGAATGTTGCGAATTTCAAACTGGGTCTTCACCGCCCGGAAATGGTTTTTAAGGATGGGCATCAAGTGCGTAGTCACTTGATAGGCCACAAAACGACCGCCGGGCTTAAGAAGCGCGGAAGTTTTCGTCAGCAATTGGGCTCTTCCTTCGCCGCTTAAAAAGGCGAAGGGAATTCCGGACACGATAACATCGACATCTCCCATGGGAAAATCATATTGTTCCGCGATTGAATCAATGCGACGAACGTCTCCGTGATAGAGGCTCATTCTTGGATCGGACTTGAGAGACTTCAGCCTTCCGTAAAAATCATCGTTGAGCTCAATGGAAAGAAGTTTTCCGTCTTTCGGCATCTGCTCTAATATTTTCCGCGTCATCACGCCCGCCGCCGCCCCATATTCGATGATTTTTTTGGCGTGTTTGATGTCCATCGCCCGAAGAGTTCTTTCAACCAAATAGCGGCTACTCGGCATCACGGCCGCAACGCCCTTGTCATCCGCAAAAGTTTTAAGATAGGCCAAGCTGTTTTTAAGCCCCGCCGCAAGCCCCGATTTTGTTTTCGTCGATTGTTTTCTGTCCATAAGAATCTTAAGCTCCTTTTTCAAGTTCAGATCTAAGATTTTTCATATCCATCCATACGAGTTTCTTAAGATCAGGATTTCGTAAAAGCGCCGCAGGGTGAAACGTCGGGAGAAGTCTCACCGAACATCCCGAAGCGGTTCTGTATTCGCGCCAGATGCCGCGAACTTTTGAAATAGGCTCTTCATTATGAATCATCGCTTTGGTCGAAACGCTTCCCAAAGTCACGATAAACGCGGGAGCGATCAAATCTATCTGATCATCCAAATAAGGCCGGCAGGCGTTCATTTCGGTCTCATCCGGAGGGCGATCATTGGACCTAGCGTCGGGAGTCTCCGGGTTTTTCATTGGATGGCATTTGACGGTATTGGCGATATAAATCGTCTGGCGAGAGAGGCCTATGGACTCAAGAATCTTGTCCAACAGCTGCCCTGCTCGACCCACGAAGGGCTCGCCTTTTCTATCCTCAGAATACCCCGGGCCTTCTCCGATGAACATAACCTTGGCCCTCGGGTTTCCCACCCCGAAAACGGCTTTAATTCGCGTCCTTCCCAGCGGGCATTTGCGGCAAGCCTCGACTTCCGATTTTAATTCTTCAAGAGTTCGTGGACGATTTTTTTTAGGATTTAAGTCCGATTCATCCGAAAAAGCGACGCGGCGCTTGAGTTCCTTCGTTAATGAGGCCAGTTCGGCACGAGCTTCTTTCATAAAAAATTTCCCGCCTCTTTTAAAATTTTCCGCGCGCAAAGCCTTTTGGACAAAAGAGGCAACTTTTTCTTGGAGCCAATTTTAGAAAACAAAGTCGCTCGAATTTTTTCCGATGATAGTGAAGCGGGGGAATTGGCTACGATCATATCCAAGTTTTTTTCCCGCATTTTTTTCAAGGATGAGCGCTCAAGGCCGTTTGTTTCCAACGAAAATCCGATCAAGACAGGACGCCTTTGAGGCCTGCCCTCTTTCTTTTTTTTAATTTCTCCAATTTCGCGGATGATATCGGGATTGGGAAGGAGCGACAAACGAACCTCGCCTTTCTTTCTTTTGATTTTAGAGGGGGAAAATTTTTTAGGGCGCCAATCCGTCACCGCCGCAGCGGAAATGATGATATCCGCTTTTTTCGCCATTTTCAAAACTTGATTTCTCATCTCGAACGCGGTTTCAATCCATTTAACTGAAACTTTCTCAGGCGCGGGAGTTGACACCGGGCCGCTGACGACCGTGACTCTGGCGCCCAAACGTCGAGCTTCTTCGGCCAAAGCCCAGCCCATTTTTCCGCTTGAAGCGTTCGTGATAAAACGCACCGGATCGAGAAATTCCCGAGTCGGCCCGGAGGTGATGAGGACATGCAGACCGTTCCAAGAAAAACTCATTACCGGGCTTTCCTTGTTCGTATTTTTTCAACCGACCACAAACTCTTGATGCGCTCAAACATAGTTTGAGGCTCAACCATGCGTCCGCTTCCAATTTTTCCGCTGGCCAACTCTCCGGTTTCAGGGCCCCAAATCTCATAACCAAATTGACGAATCGTCTCGACGTTTCTCTTTGTAGCCGGATGTTCCCACATACCGCCATCCATCGCCGGACAAACGATGATCTTGCCCTTAAAGGCTAGGGCTAGGGCCAAAAGCAAATTGTCGCCAAATCCTGCGGCCAACTTGGCTATAAAGTCCGCAGTGGCCGGAGCAATGAGCAAAACCGGCGCCCAAGACGCCAAGGACAAATGGGCCATTTCCCACAAACGGGACTCGTTTTCATTTTCAACGGGGGGATAATGAGAAAGGGTCGCCAAGGTCAAGGACGTGGTAAATTCTTTGGCCTTAGGAGTTAAAACGCATCGCGTCTCAAACCCCATCTTGACCAGTCCCCGAACGATTTCCGGAGCTTTATAAGCCGCAATCGAGCCCGTCACGCCCAAGACAATTCGGCGCGGCGGGAAAGATTTATTCCCGGCTTTATTTAGACTTATCCGCGCCGTTAAGGATGGCATCGGGCGACTCCGCCTCTTGGACGTTCGCCTTGCGAACGTCTTTCCAAGTAATTCTACCGCTCAAAACATCACGCATGGCCATTTCAAGAACTTCGTTGGGAGTCATATGGCGGTTTTCCTCTTTACGCCGGATGAGCTGTCCCCATTCCGCCGCCAAAGGAATCGCCTCGTATTTGCTCTTTGGATAATCCAATATCAAAGACTCAATGGACATATCAGCGCTCACTTCTCCCTTTTCAAATTGCGCGTTAACCTTCTCTTTTTCCATGCGAGATGCGCCTCCTCTATTTAACTATAAGCCGGTAAAAGTTTTGACAGATCTTGCCGAGAAACCTTGAGTTTCTCAGCTGATATAATCGAATCTATTTGCGAAACCGCTCTATCTAAATCATCGTTGACCACGATATAGTCGTAATTCCCAGCCGCTAAAATTTCCTCTCGAGAATCGGCCAGGCGCTTCATCATGTCATCCTTGGCGTCCTTTCGCTTCTCCAGCCGAGTTTTTAAGGATTCCATCGAGGGGGGAGCCAAAAAAATCAGGACTGAATCCGGCATTTTCCTTTTAATTGAGGCCGCTCCTTGAACATCAATGGCCAAGAGGGGATAAATTCCTTTTCCGATCAAATCTTCAATCAGACGCCGAGAAGTCCCATAATATTCGCCGTGAACCGTCGCCCATTCCAGAAATTCCTGGGCTTGAATCTTCGCCTTAAATTCATCCGTATTTAGGAAAAGGTAATCTTTTCCAGATTTCTCTTCCGGGCGCGGCGAGCGCGTCGTCGAGGAGGTGGATTGAAAAACATCTTTTCGTTTCTCCATTAACCGGCGGCAAACTGTGGATTTCCCCGTTCCCGAAGGGGCGGACAATATGATCAAAAAAGGTTTCACAGGAGTTTATTATATCAAACAAGCTATTAGAAAGTTTGTAAACTAATGCTCCCTGACAGAATAATATGCAAAAAAAACGGTTTCTCGCCTCTTCAAGGCTGTCCTGGACCGTCTTTTTCATTTTGATCCTGCTCCCCATTTTCTTTTATTTTGCCTACCTGTCGGTTTATGGAGTCAATGTCCCTTTTTATGATGATTGGGAAATTGTTTCCCTCATGGGACATTTCTATGCCGGAAATCTCAAATTCGGGCGCCTTTGGGCTCAACACAATGAGAACCGAATGTTCATTCCCAACCTTATTTTCATCGCCCTCTATCGCCTGACGGCATTTAACGTTAAGGCCGCCATGTTTGCCGGGGGATTGTTCTTAACGCTCTCTTTTGCCTGTTTAACTTACATTTTTTTAAAACGACACTCCTTAAGCTGGAAGTTTGTTCCCTTGGCTTATCTGTTTTTTAGCCTCTCCGACCCCGAAAACATCCTCTGGGGATTTCAGATGGCTTGGCAGTTGGTTTCCTTTTGTTTCTTAGGGAGCATGGCCTGCCTTGAGGAATCAGGAAACAGTCAAACGGCTTTCGCCGTCGCCATTCTATTTGCAGTCCTTGCGTCTTTTTCTTCACTTCAGGGGCTTTTCATTTGGCCGGCAGGGCTAGTCTATCTCGCATTTAACGATTTCAGTTTGCGGCAGAAAAAAATTTGGATATCCTCGGCGCTTCTTTGCGGAATCATTTATTTTGCCGGATTTAATTTCCATTCAACCGGAGGTCCCCCGGTTACCTACGGTCTCATTCACCCGCTGGCCCTTCTCAAACACCTCCTTATTCTGTTGGGAGGAACGCTGGTTTTTCCCATTCAATACGCCAAGGAACCGTTTTTCATAGCCAGAGGATTCGCCGGACTTTTTATTTTGGGCGCCGGAGCCCTCTCTACCGTGGCGGCAACGATGATGTCAAAAAAAGACAAGGCTTTCCTTGCGCCCGCAGCCCTGGGAATTTTTGCCTTTCTTTTCTATATTTCAGTCGCCATTGGGCGCGCAGGCTTTGGCCCCGGACAAGCCCTTTCTAACCGCTATAGCCTTTACGGGATATTTCTTTTTGTCGCCATCTATTTAACGCTTTTGGAAACCATTAAAATTTCTGGCGAAAAATTTTTATTTCTTTTTAGAGCGTTCTCAGTCATCGTCATCTTCCAGATTACAACTTCTCTTCACTGGGGGATGTCAATGGGTAGAAATTATTTTCTTCACAATCTAAAAAGCCAAGAAATCCTCATCAATTATAAGATCGTCTCGCCCCAATTGATTTCAATCTATCTTTACCCGCGTCCGAATGAAATTCCCTCGCGGGCCAGCATTCTTGAAAAACGCCATCTGAGCGTTTTCTCAAACTGGCGAAGCCGCACGCTCTTACCCATGCCCCCGGCGCTTAAAAACCTGTGTCAAAAACGTCCCGTCAATTGGCTTATCTGGAGACTTCTATCAACGATCTATTTTTATAGGCCGGACTTGCAGAAAAAATACCCGCCTATTCCCTCGGAAAAGGACTTTGCGCGGGAAATCACCTCATGGGCCGCGCACGGCGCAATAACAGACGACCCGGATAGATCATTACTACTTCCCTGGAAAGATCAAATTCTTCAAATCAACCGCGCGCTTAAATAAAAACGGCTTATCCAGACTATTGAGCGATCTTGCCGCCATTTAAGACCGCCTTGGAAGCGGCATTAAACCACAAGTTTGTCTCCGATTCGTTGATCTCTCCTTGGACATCGGCGAGATATTGGATGGCGTCGCGCAAATCAACCAGCGGGCCGATATAGTTGAGGTAGCGCTGCTTAGCTTCGGAGAAAGCTCTTTCAGTCGTCTTGGCCAAAGGTTTCAAGGTTGCAATTCGCGTTTGATCATAAGCGATGGATTCATCATAACGGGCATTGGCTTCATCCACGTAGAGTTTAAGCCCTTTGATCTGCTCTTGTCTTTCGGTCTCAAAGCCTTGGGCTTTTTTGACGCCGCTTTGAATTTTAAAACCTTCAAAGATAGGGAAATTAAGACCCACACCGACGGAGGAATCATTAACAGGAGTTAAGCGGGCCCCAGCCATCCCGCCAATGGATCCGAGACCGATAATCGTCGGATAGTTTTCAGCCCTATTGGCATTAACCAGTGAATGAGCGCTTTCTGCATCAGCGACGGCTTTGAGAATGAAGGCGCTCGCCGCTCCCGGAGCGATTTTTTTAAGGGACGCTTCATCAAAATTCCTGAACGAGGGAACTGCGACATCCTTAGGCTTTTTCCCAATAAAAAGGGCTAAATTTTTAAGCGAGGCCAGATATCGGGAATGATAAGCTTTCTCTTCCGCCAAAGCTAAACCCGCCTGCACCTCAATTAAATATTGATCTGAAAGGTTGTGTTGCCCGGTCATGACCAAACGTTCGACGAGATGTTGAAGAACACTGGCGCGGTGATGAATATCTTTCCAGATTAAATAATTGCTTAGGTAACGGATCGAGTCGAAATAATAACCGAGGACCTTCCAATCCACTTCATAGCGAATGATCTCAGTGTGCTGTTTAGTCGCTTCAAGAAAATACTGAGCGGACTTCACCCTAAATGGAATGGTCAAATCCAGAATATTCATCTTTGAAACAAGACCGCCGACTGGGGCGTCAGCAAACGGAGAATCAACAATTCCCGCTGTCCCGATAAACCCGTGTTGATTTGAGCCGGGGAAACCGCTAGACGCCAAACCTTGAAGGTTTAATGTCGGGTAATAAAAAGACTGCTGGATTTTAATCTCTTGCCGAGCTTGCACTTCTTGAGACCGAGCGGCCTTTAAATCCGGGTCGTAATTTTCCGCCATCCGCAAAACTTCAGGCAACGTTAAAGATGCTCCGTTACGGGCGCTTTTAAACGCCGCAGAGGGCGCGGCGTAACTGAACAGGGTATTTGCTGAAACGAACCCCACGACCAACAGCCAAGAAAAATTTTTCGACTTATTCACGGTTTCCCTCCCCAAAGACTCTGGAACCAACCATTTCCTCGCTTAAGCTCGGTCATGATGCGCATGGCTCAACTCCTCTCCCGCGGAATGTACGGAATCTGTTTTTCCCAAATCATATTGGGCGCTCTGTGGATCATCAGGATCCAAGGACGGGGATTTAATAGCGGTCTTCCCCTGAATGACGGCAAAGGCCATGGGAAGTAAAAACAAGGTCGCAAGAGTGGCGACGCTAAGTCCACCGATGACGGCCCTTCCTAAAGGCGCAGTTTGAGAGCCTCCTTCGCTAAGCCCCAAGGCCATCGGAACCATTCCAGCCAACATCGCCAAAGCTGTCATTAAAATGGGACGCAGACGGCTGGCGGCGCCATCAACCGCGCCGTGAATAGCCCCCATTCCTTCCATCCGAAAGCGTTCCGCGAAATCAACCAACAAAATGGCATTGGCGACCGCGACTCCGATTGACATAATCGAACCCATGAACGATTCAATATTGATTGTCGTATGCGTTAAGAGAAGAGCGATGGCCACCCCGGACAAAACAGCCGGAACGGTTGAAACCACCGTCAACGCCAACTTAATCGATTGGAAATTAGCCGAAAGGACCAAGAAAATAACAATCAAAGACAATGCTAGCCCAAAGGCGAAGCCATCCATCATCTCTTGCAATGGAGTGATTTGGCCCCTTAAGAAAACAGTTACGCCTTTGGGACGATCCTTGGTAATCGTCGCCATCGCGCGCTTGACTTCTCTTGAGACCTTTCCCAAATCCGCCCCGTAAATATTGGCCGCAACGCTGACCATGCGCAACATATCATAACGGTCATATTCGCCGACGGACACCGTTGATGTCACCGTGGCGAAATCGTTGAGAGGAATAACTCCAGCATAGCTTGAGCTGTATTTAACCGGAATCGGCAGTTTTTCAATGTCTTTGACCGAGGTGATGTGCTTCTGGGGAACCTCGACTTGGACCTGATAGGCAATTCCGCTCTTTAAGTCGGCCCAGAAAGAAGGGATGGTATAACGGGAAGAGGCCGCCGCATCCGCTAAGGTCTGCCCAACCTGATTAACGGTCAGCCCCCGTGCGCCCGCGTCCTTGCGGCTCATGTTGACGGCCACGGTCGGATAGTTGAACTGCTGTTCAATTTCCAGGTCTCTCAAATACGGAATTTTAGACAGCGCCTGTTTAATCTCATCACCATATTTCTGGTCCGCCCCGAAGTAAGGGCCGGCAGCCGCAACTTCAATGGGCTTTGTAGCGCCTTGACTCATGACCTTGCTGATGATGTCGTTAGGCTCAAATGAAAATTGAATGCTCGGGAAAAGTTTCGCGAATTTTTTGCGCAATCTTCCCTCAAGAGGAATGACGGGAATATTGGAGCCATGCCGAAGCCCTATATCCAAAATTGCGTATTCCGGGCCGGAGGACCACAAATAAATATTGTTGATCGCGTAATCGGGAGACTGCATGCC
>JAJZCM010000054.1 GCA_021846045.1 bacterium
CTACCGCATAAGGGAGAGTCGGCGCGACATTGTCTTTAAATTTTTTGTAGAACTCGATTACTTGTTCGATGGATTCGAAAATTTCATAAGGTTCGACTTGGAAACCCATTTCTTTGCAGACTTTCAAGAAATCAGACTGGCTGGCGGGCGGCGCGGCATGGTCCCAGGATTTTAAGGAATGCTCTGGTTCGTATTTCCAGGCGCCGAAGGAATGGGCGTAAAAACGCAGCCGCCGACGCGCGGTAACCGCCGGATCTTTCTGCCGGAGTGAGCCGGAAGCGCAGTTGCGCGGATTGACAAAAAGCTCTTCCCCATTTTTTCCCATTTCGGCGTTCACTTTTTCAAAATCGGCTTGAAGCACCAACACCTCTCCTCGAATTTCCAGAAGGCCTGGATATTTCGCGTGTTGAGAAGAGGAGTTTAGCTTAAGAGGAATCGAGCGCAAGGTCACGGCGTTGGGCGTGATGTCTTCTCCTGTTTCTCCGTCCCCGCGAGTGGCTGCTTGAGTGAGAATTCCTTTTTCGTAGGTTAATGCGCAAGAAAGCCCGTCCATTTTGCGCTCAACTAGATATTGCGGCTTTGCATCGGGAGGAAGAATTCTGGCGATTCGCTTGTGCCAGTCCAAAATATCTTCTTCATTGTAGGTGTTGTCGAGTGAAATCATTTTGGAGGCATGACGGACCGGCTTAAAGGCTGAGGAAACTTCCCCAGAGACGCGCCGCGTGGGAGAATCGGGCGTGATAAGTTCAGGGTGCAGGTCTTCGAGCTCTTTTAAACGACGCATCAGAACGTCGTATTCAAAATCAGATATTTGAGGCTTTTGATCCAGGTAATACAAACGGTCGTGCTTCAGAATTTCATTTCGCAAACGATTAATTTCCGCTTGAGCCGACATGGAATTATTTTTCGGATTTCGCTATCTTGTCGAGGATTCCATTGACGAAACGGGCGGATTCTTCTGTTGAGAACTCGCGGGCGATTTCGATGGCTTCATTGATGGCGACCTTGGGCGGCGTGTCCGAAACGTAGGACAATTCATAAGTTGAAAGCCGCAGGATATTGCGGTCAACTGAGGTCATGCGGTTAAGTCTCCAGTGCGCTGCGGCTTCGGTAATTTTACGGTCGATTTCGTTTAAAAATTTTCGCGTTCCTGAAACCAGTTCTTTTGAAAAAGAGGAATCGTTTTCCTTCAGAGAGTCGAGAGCTTCCTGCTGGGTGGCTAGGGCGATTTCTTCAGGAATTCCTGAAACGTCGATAAGATAAAGCGCCTGCAAGGCGGTCGCTCTCGCGAGTCTTCTTCCTTTCATTTAAAGGCCCCTTAATTTAATCCGCAGCATTTCCAAGGCCGCCAGAGCTGCTTCTTTTCCGCGGTCCATTTCTCCCTTCGTTCTCGCCAAGGCTTGCTTTTCAGTGTTGGGCGTGATGACTCCCAACACGCAGGGAACACGAGTTTGAAGGGAAATTTTTTGGATGTTTTCCACCACGGACTTGGCCATGTAGTCGTTTTGCGGGGTCTCGCCTTTTAGAATACAGCCGAGAGTAATCAGAATGGAATATTTTTTACTGAGAGCCATTTCTTGAAGCGTCCAGGGAATTTCATAAGCGCCGGGAACGCGAACAACCGAGATGTCCGATTCCTCAATTTTCGCGGCCCCTAATGTCTTGAGGCAGCCGGCCAAGAGCCGGTCGGTCACGTCAATGTTAAAACGGGAAACGACGATTCCGATTTTTTGTTTCCTCATGGAAGAAGAGATTCCTCCGTCAGCCAATGTCCGAGTTTTCGTTTTTTAGCCCGCAAATAACGGGCGTTGTGCGGAGTTGCCGGTGTTTCAATGGCCACGCGTTCGATGACTTTAAGCCCGTAGCCTTCGATGCCGACGATTTTCCGCGGGTTGTTGGTCAAAATACGAATCGTGGAAAGCCCGAGGTCGGCCAGTATTTGGGCTCCAATTCCGTATTCTCGCAAATCCGGCTTAAAACCTAGGGCGATGTTGGCTTCAACGGTGTCCAAGCCCTTGTCTTGAAGATTGTAGGATTTGAGTTTGTTGAGAAGTCCGATGCCGCGCCCTTCCTGGGACAAATAAATGAGAACCCCCGCTTCTTCGCGGCTGAGGCGTTCGAGCGCCGCGGATAACTGCTTTCCGCAATCGCACCTCTCTGAAAATAAAACGTCTCCGGTGACGCAGGAACTGTGAACGCGCACAAGAACTCTCTTTGATCCCTCAACCAAGCCTTTGGTAAGAGCTAGGTGTTGTTTTCCGGTCAGCGTCTCTTCATAGAGATGAATTAGAAAATCTCCGAATTTCGTCGGTAAATGAGCAGTGGCCATGCGCTTGACCAGCCTTTCCTTCGAGCGGCGATATTCGATTAAATCTTGGATGGTTACGATGCGCAATTTATATTTCTTGGCAAAGCGCATGAGTTGCGGCGTTCTCGCCATGGAACCGTCTTGATTTAAAATTTCGCAAATGACTCCGGCAGATGATTTAAGGCCTGCGAGTCGCGCCAAATCAACCGCTGCTTCGGTATGTCCGGCTCTAACTAAGACGCCCCCTTCTTTTGAACGAAGAGGAAATATATGTCCCGGACGGATCAAATCGTCGGGCTTAGTTTTCGGAGAGATCAGAGCTTGAATCGTTTTTGCGCGGTCTAAGGCGGAAATGCCGGTCGTGGTTCCTTGCCGCGCATCGACTGAAACGGAAAAGGCGGTGTCCCGTCCGGGTTCACGGGTCCAAGAAGAGGCGTTGACCATAGGGTGCAGATTGAGTTCGTCCAAGCGCTTGTTGGTCATCGGAACGCAGATAAGGCCTCTACCGTGTCTAGCCATGAAATTGACGGAGGCTTCCGTGCATTTTTCCGCCGCGATGACAAGATCGCCTTCATTCTCCCGCTTGGGGTCGTCAACGACAATGATCATCTTTCCCTTGCGGATGTCCCCGATTGCTTCTGGGATATTGTTGAATTTCAACGCGTCGCCGCCCCAATGGTCATATTATTTTGTTGCGAGCCCTAAGATGCGCCGCGACGTAGCGCGCTAAGATATCCGCCTCGAGATTGACGAAATCGCCTGTTTTCAATTTTCCGAGGTTAGTGCGCTTGAGGGTGTAGGGAATAAGCGCCGCTTCGAAATATCTTTTTCCGACGGTTGCCACGGTCAAGCTGACCCCATTGACGGCTACGGAGCCTTTCTTAGCTATGAGGCCGACAAGATTCTTGGGAATTTCAATCCGCAAATTCGCAAAGCCCTTGGGTAAATTTCTTTTTTCCAAAATGCGGGCGACAGAGTCGACGTGGCCCGAAACGAGATGGCCGCCAATAACTTCTCCCATTTTAAGGGCTCGCTCTAAATTGACCCTTTGCCCGGCGCTAAGACTCCCCAAGGTCGTGAGTCTTAAAGTTTCCGGGCTTAAATCGAACATCAGGAGGTTCTTGCGGGAGGTCGGAACTACTGTAAGGCATGTCCCGTTGACCGCGATGCTGTCTCCCGGCTTGATTTTAGGAAAAGAAACGGAAATCCACAGAGAGCTTTCGCTCGCTTTTTTTACAAGGCCTTCTTTTTCAATGATCCCGGAAAACATCTTAGTTATGTGATTCTACCATGGAATAGAAAGTCTTTTCCAATCCTTTCTATTTGTGGGTTTTCTAATATTGGAGAGAGGTTAGGATTATCGGTTCCAGATAAAAACTTGGGCGCAAAAAAGAGATAAGCCTCATCGACGAGATTTTCTTTGAGAAAGGAAGAACAGACGCTCGGTCCGCCTTCGACCAGCAATTTTTCAATTCTTCGTTCGGCTAATTTCTGGAGGGCGCGTTTTAAATCAATTTTTCCATTCTTCAGGGGGACGTAAATGGTTTCCGCTCGGGAGATGCTGCGATTGGAGGAGGTGAGTATCAAGGTAGGCGCTTGGCCGTCCAAGACCTTGGAATTTCGCGGGATTTTGAGATGGGTGTCTAAAACAATGCGTGTGGGGTTTTTCCCTCGTCCGTGGGAGGTTAAACTCGGATTATCCTTAATGACTGTTCCAATTCCGACCAAGATGGCGTCAAAGCGGCTTCTGAGATGATGAACGCGCTTGCGAGCGGCTTCTCCAGTAATCCATTTTGATTTTCCACCGACCGCGAAAGCTTTTCCATCGAGGCTTAAGGCCAGCTTCAAAACAACATAGGGACGATTAAAGCGGTGTCTCCAAAAAAATCCCCAATTAAGTTCTTCATTTTCTTTTTCAAGAAGCCCGGTTTTAACTTCAATTCCATTTGCTTTCAATAGCTTGATTCCTCGGCTGAACACCTTCGGATTCGGGTCTTGGGAAGCGATAACGACCTTTTTGATTTTTGCGGCGATCAGAGCCTCGGCGCAGGAAGGAGTTTTTTTTCCATGAAATGAAACGCAGGGTTCAAGGGTTACATAAGCGGTTGCGTTTCGAGCATGAGGGCCGGCTTTTTTAAGAGCCAAGATTTCCGCGTGCGGACCGCCAAATTTTTGATGCCAAGCCTGTGAGATGATTTCCCCTTTTTTAACCAAAACGCATCCAACTTGGGGATTGGGGTGGGTTTTCTCTCCGCCGCGTTGAGCGATATCCAAGGCTTTGCGCATAAAAAGGGCGTCTGTTTTTCCTAGAGCTTTCATAAGAGGGATAGGATATTATAGTGTTTCTAATAGATGAAGCGCCTTCAAATTTTTCTTGCCTGCATTGCGCTCATGCTCGCGTTTGTTTTTCAATTCCGAACGTTTTTATGGAGTGGATGCCCCCCCTCTTGGAATTCAATGCTTCCGACCGGGGCGAGTCTTGATTATCTGCACTTGATTCCAATTCAAATTCGGACGCTTGATTCCTCATTTTATTCTCGCGATTACATGGTTTCCCGTGTAACCCCGCTTTACCCGCGCTTCTGGCGGGAGTTGACGGCCCTTATCAGCTTGCGTCTCTTTAATAATCCGATTACGGGCAATTGGGTTATCTCCTGCTTGACATTTTTCGTGGCGGCTTGGGGGATGAGCCTTCTGTCTTACGAGATTTCGGGAAACTTTCTTTCGATGTCTTTGGCGGTTTTGTTTCTTCTGGCCGGCGGAACCGATCCGGCAGGGCAATATTTTCTTGCGCTGGGAAATTTTGCCGTTCCGCATGAACAGGCCTTGTCTCTTTTCCCGTGGATTCTTTATTTTCTTGTGCGAAGAATCAAAAAACCGGCTACGCCGCCCTGGGAAATGGGGCTTTTGGCCTTGGCGGCTAATATCCATGCGCCGACGGCAATCGACATGGGCCTTGCCCTTGTTTCCGCCTATTGCTTCGCGCCAAGAGCCCGTCCGTCAAAAACCAAAGCGTCTTTTTTTGCGGTTTTTATTTCTGTTGCGCTCATGACTCTAGGCGCTTTGCCGACTCTTTTATTTTTGCGAAGGTGGCATTCTCCCAGCGCGAATTTTTTTGGATGGGCTTTTCCGCCGCTTTATCCCCTCTCAGCCTGGACTATGTTTCGTTTGCGGGCGGTGATTATTTTCTTTTTTCTATTGCGCTGGCCGGCGATTGTTTTTGCTTTCTGGGCGATTGCGCGTCCATGGCGAGTTGTTAAAGATGAAAAAAGCCAGGTTCTCTTAAGCGCGAGTTTGCCTCTAAGTTTATTGATATTAGGCCGATTTTTCGTTTTAATTTTTCCCTTTTCTCCCTCTTTTATCATGGCCGAATTTAGGGCCTTCATGCCGGCCATTGTCCCCCTGCTTCCTTTGTCTTCGCAGTTTTGGCGGCCCATGGAGAATAATAGGAAAGGGAATATTCTGATTTTTGTTCTGGGAAGTTTTCTGCTCATTCGTTCTTCCCCTCACACCGGTTGGAGCCTCCCCGGAGACCCGTCCCATATTCAGGAGTACGAATCAGATTTATCGCAACAAATCAGAAGACTGACGCCAAAAGATGTCCTGATTTTGATTCCGGACGCTTTGGTCTCTCTGAGGGTGAAATCTCATCGCGCCGTTTTTGGAGACTCGCGCGCGCTTGAAATGCTTCTCTCCTTTAATAACAAGATTGAAAAATTTTACTGGCCCCTTTACGAGAAGCTGCATGCTTCTTACCGCTCGGGAAACTGGCCCGGAATTTTAAGGGTCGCTTCCATTTTACACGCTGATTACGCGGTTTTGCCCGCTCATTGGAACCCGTGCAACCAAAAAATCGCCCGCTGCAGGGAAATTTATAAAAATCGCGAAGTGTCCCTAGTTCAAATTATGAAACCATGAAGCGCGCTAGGGCAAGATGGGGCGCCGGCTTTATTTTGATTTGTCTTGTGTCCGGGTTTTGGTCTTGGATTTCCCTTCAAAATCCGCGCGAGGATTTCATTTATATGTATGTGGGGAGCGCGGTTTATGCCCACGGCCAAAACCCTTATGATTCTATGACGTTTCAGAGCGCGCTCTCCTATTTTTTGGGCCGCTCAAACTCTTATCCATCGCGTTTTTACGCCTCGCCGCTTCCTCCGTGGGATTTTGTTCTATTAAGATTTTTGCCGGTTTTTTCCTATCGAACGGCTTTTTATCTTTGGACTTTTATTATTTTCCTATCTCTAGTCGCGACAATTCTTACGCTGCTTTATTTGACGGAATTTCCCATTGGAGAAGGGCGATCTTGGCTGGCCGTTCTAGCCATTTCCTCTTTTCCAGGATTGGTTCATGGCGTTTTTTACCATCGCTTGGCCATTTTTGTTTTCGCCGCGTTTATCGTGGGCCTTTTTTTGTGGAAAAAGGGGCATGAAGACTTATCCGCTTTTACGTGGGGATTTTTATCTCTTTTGCCGCAATGGTCTTTGTGCGCGCTTCTTTTTCTTCTTATTAATAAGAAATGGCGCGCATCCGCAATCAGTCTTTGGCTTGCGGCCTTCGGGTTTCTTTCGCTTTTTGTTGGATGCGGTTCCCTGGTTGAGTGGAAAGATTTTGCCTTAAGCCTTTTTCATTATGGAACGCGATTTGTTTTTTTTGACGATCAGAGCCTAGTAGTCGAAATTTATAAAAGTATTCACTTTTTCGTTTTTTTGCGGGCGGCGGCTTTTGCTTCTCTTTTTGAGCCGTCTTCTCTCCTTCAATTAGCTAGAAAAATGAGCGAGATTTTTAGCGGACTTCTTATCGTGTGGATTTCCTATCGTCCGGGTTCCGTTGAAAAACGCTTGGCTCGGGTTTTATCCGTCGCGCTGTTGGGCTCTCTTTATTCCCATTGCGGGGACCAAATCTGGATTTTGCCGCTTTTCTTAACGACTTTAAAAGAAATTCGATCGCGGAAAATCGTCGTTTGGTTTTTGTTGACTCTGCTGTCGGCCAATCTGTTGTTGATCCCAAATTACCGGGCCTTGCCATCCCTGTTTTGGTTTTGGTCCGGGTATTGGAGCGTAGGTTATTTAGCTGTTTTGGGAATTTTTTGGATTTGGAATACGAGAAATTTATCCAGCGGGACCGAACTCAAGGTATAAGGTAAAAAACCAAAGACGCTGGAGTAAAAACCCGCTTCATTTGGGACTGCGGAGGAGCCCATAAGCCGGAGCGGAAATGGGTTTTGAATGGTGACTTCATCAATCCATTTAAGCCGATTCGTTAACGGAAATGGGAGCATCAAATTAGTATTTATAGTTGGAGTAATGAATATATCTCCTGTCTTCATTTTTTGCGGAGGCCAATTTTCTTCAGCCGCGCCTGCTTTTTCCATGTAATATTGAAAGCCCCAGTGACCGGTAAACCATACTTTTTTCCCGCGAGCGATGTAGCGATCCTTGACCCAATGAGAAAATTTCTTCTGCGAGGAAGCGTAAGCAAAATCCACTTGTCTGAGCGCTAAGCTCAGTGATAGGGTTAGAAAAAAAGAGGCGATCATGATCATCCGAAGGGTTTTCCCCTTAAGTCGTGATTCCATCTTTTCCGCCAGGCCTAAGATTAGGGGCGGCAAGATGAAGATAAATATGCGGGCGGCAATGCTCCAATAAAGGGTTAATTGAAGAAGGCCGGCGGCAAAAAACCAGCTCATCCAGAGAGGCCAACCTTTTAGGGCTCGGGCGGGAAATAATTCCAAAAATGAAATGATGGCTAGATAAGAAAAAAAGATTCCCAGTCCGCGCTCAAAAATAGAAATAACGGCGTGGGGCGTATCGAAAAAGGGTAAAAAGAGAAGTAACGCCCCGGTTAAACACAGAATGTGCGCTTTAAAATTCTTTTTAAGAAATAAGAGGGGCCACAAAGTCGCCGCAATTCCCAAACCTCCTGTGAAAGAAAGAAAAGACCTCGTTTTATGAAAAGGAAGCAGGGCGATATTGGGCGTTGCAAAAACGCCTGCCACGGCGCTCAAAACGGCGTGATTAGTCAAGCGGTCATAGAGGAAATAGAGGAGAAGTCCGGCGATAGAGATTAGAAAATAGGAGATCGTTTTTAAGAAGGGTTTTTTGTAATGCAGGGAATAGGAGAGCGCCGGAAAAAGAAGGAAAAGAGCCGCGTATTTCGAGAGAAGCGCGAAGTTTAAGGCTAGGGCTGAAATCCAATACCAGATTTCGTTTTGATCCTCAAAGGCGCGAATTAAGGCGTAGAGGCATAAAAAAGAAAAGACGGCCATGAGTTTTTCCGGCATTAAATGCGGCAGGTTGATGAGGTAGGCGGGCGAGGCGAGCGTAATCAAGGTCGGCCAAAGAGGGCGTTTTAAAAAATTGGCGGCAATTAAGTAAAGAAAGAGCGCGCTGAGCAAATCAAGAGGCATGAATAAGGCGCGGAGAAGCCAAAGTTTTCCTTTGGATATCTCCAATCCCAAGGCGAGAAGATAGTGAAATAAGGGCGGAGTGTTGTTGAGCTTGGCGTATAAAACCGTTTGTCCATACCAATTAAAAGAAAAGTTGAAGGGATGCAGGGGGGCTTTGAGGAGATGCGCGCCTACGACTAGAAAAAAGGGTTCGTCCATGTGAAGCGCTTGTCCAAGGCCGGACAAGGCGATGAGAAAAGAGAAAAATAAAACGGCGGCCGCCTCGATTTTTAAGTTTTGTTTTTCTTCCACCATTGAATTTAATCATATTGGAGTTCTATTGACAAAATAAATAGTTAATGGTTAAATAGTTCTATATTAAACTATGCCGAGTCATTACAGGGGAAATTTAAAGATTATCCGGTCTCTAAACGCTTTTATTAATTTAATGCGCGCTTCCGAGTCGGTCATCTCAAGGCTTCAAAAACGTTTGAGCGCCGAAGGCCTTACCGCCAGCCAGTTTGGCGCTCTTGAAACCCTCCTTCATTTGGGGCCCCTATGCCAAACAGAATTGGGAAAGAAGCTTCTCAAAACAGACGGCAATGTTACGATGGTGGTCAATCATCTTGAAAAACGCGGCTTGGCTAGAAGAGTGCGGGCGGGAGACGACCGAAGATTTGTCAGCGTCCGCTTGACATCCAAGGGAAGGGCTCTGATTCGAAAAATATTTCCCCGCCATGCCTCGGCGATTAAAGAAGAGATGTCGGCCTTGTCGAATTTAGAGCAGGAAACGTTGAGAAAACTATGTCGGAAGTTGGGTCGGAAAAATGAAATGATAAAAAAGGAGATAAAGCGATGAAAAAATACTTGGCGCTGGCCCTGGTCAGCGCTTTGGCGTATCCCGCTGCGGCGGCGACGTATCAAATAGATCCTGTGCATACGACGATTAGCTTCAGCGTTAAACACATGGTCATCAGCCGGGTTCAAGGGCGTTTCGATAAATTCTCGGGAACTGTCGATTATGTTCCTGGGAAACCGAAGCTATGGAAAGCGGAGGCTCATATTGATGCGGCTTCCATTGATACCCGCATTCAGATGCGTGATAACGACGTGCGTTCGTCTAACTTCTTGGACGTCAAGAAGTATCCTGAAATTGTCTTTAAAAGCGTGAGAGTAGAGAGCGTGAAAGGCAATACCGCCAACTTATTGGGAAACCTGACGATTCATGGAGTGACGAAACCCGTCGTCTTAAAAATGGCAATCGGCGGAGTCGTCAAGGATCCGTGGGGCAATCAGCGTTTGGGCGCTGTTGCTACGACCAGCATCAATCGCAGGGACTTCGGCCTTGTGTATAACAAGATGTTGGAGAAGGGCGGTCTGTTAGTCGGAAATAGAATTAAAATCAAATTGGACGTCGAGGCGATTATTCCGCCGAAAGCGAAAAAATAAAAAGGAGACCTCCCATGAGCGAGCCTAAAGTGGCGCAGAAAGCTCCGTACGTAAAAGAGGAAAAACCGGGCAAATACGCCTGGTGCGCGTGCGGACATTCAAAAAATCAGCCCTACTGTGACGGAAGTCATTCTAAAATGAATACCGGAATCACTCCGATCATCGTTGAGCTGACCGAGGCCAAGAAAGTGGCGTGGTGCGGATGCAAACATTCAAAAACCAAGCCTTACTGCGACGGCGCTCACAAAAACCTTCCTTAAAAAAGGAATTGAGCTAAAAATGATAAGCCGGGAATTGGGGACGCCCCCCAATTCCCGTTCTTATTTAATGCGAACGTGATATAATAAGAATAATCAATGAACAACCGCCCCTGGACCGTTGACGACTCCGCCTCGATTTATAATCTCAAGGGATGGGGGCTTAAATATTTTGGAATCACTCCGGAAGGGCGCTTAGCCGTTCATCCTCGTTTTGACGTCGAGCATCCTATAGAAATTCGCGGACTGATTGATGATGTTCTAAGCCGCGGCCTCAGCCTGCCGGTTCTCTTTCGTTTTCAAGACATTCTTCGTCATCGCGTCGAGCTTTTAAACGAGACTTTTAAAAAAGCTGTTTCGGATTTTAAATATAAGGGCCGTTATTACGGCGTCTATCCGATTAAAGTCAATCAGCTGCGGGAAGTCGTGGAAGAAATTTTAGACGCCGGCGCGCCCTATCAGTTCGGCCTTGAAGCCGGAAGCCTCGGAGAATTGGTCGCGGTCTTGGCGATGAATAATTCAGAAGGCTTGACCATCCTCAACGGCTATAAAGATGAGACGATGATGCGCTTGGCGATGATCGGCGCCAAGATCGGCAAGAAGGTCATTGTGGTTATTGAAAAACCCGGGGAACTTGCGCTTCTAATTAAGGCCGCTAAGGATCTCAATGTGGTTCCGATGATTGGAATTCGCGTTCGACTTCAAACTGAAGGAAGCGGAAAATGGAAATACTCCAGCGGACACTCGGCAA
>JAJZCM010000055.1 GCA_021846045.1 bacterium
ACAGAAAAAAAGAAGCAAAAAAGAAAGAGGAACGGCCTACGATGACTTTCTTCTTATCTTCAAACGACAACGGCAAAGACCAGCTCAAATCAGGTCAACCGTGGTCCGAAGAACTGGGAGCGCCTCACAGATACTCCTGGGCAATGAACGTTGGCCGTGAATTTATGCGAGCAAAAAATGGGGACAATTCCCAATTTCACAAAACGGAAGGGGGGGGATTCGAACCCCCGATACCCTTGCGGGTATGACGGTTTTCGAGACCGTTCGTTTCAACCACTCACGCACCCTTCCTTGAACATTCATTTTACAAAAAAGCGGGCGTTCATCCTCTTTTGCTAGAATAATAAATCATGTTCCGCATCGGCATTGTTCAAAATAACCCGCGTTTTTTAAAGGTTCGAGAAAATATCGCAAAAACACTTGGGCTCATGGAAAAAGGCCGCGCGGACTTGTGGGTTTTGCCGGAATTTTTCGCGACGGGATATAATTTTAAAACTAAAAAGGAAGTTCTCTCTGTTGCGGAATCTGTCTCTGGCGGAATGACTTGCGGCCTCTTGAGTTCATGGGCGAAAAAAAATAAGTGCGCCGTGGTCGCGGGGTTGCCGGAAAAATCAGGGGCCAAACTCTACAACAGCGCGGTTTTTGTGACCGGCTCTTCAGCGTCTATTTATCGTAAAACCCATCTCTTCGGAGACGAGAAAAAATTCTTTTCCCCTGGAAACACCGGCTTTTGGGTCAAATCCTTTAAGAATGTCAAAATCGGGGTCATGATCTGCTTTGACTGGTTTTTTCCGGAATCGGCGAGAACCTTGGCCCTTCAAGGCGCGCAAATCATCGCGCATCCCGCTAACCTCGTTTTGCACTGGGCCCCGGAAGGAATGAAAATCCGCAGCCTTGAAAACCGGGTTTTTGCCGCCACCTCAAACCGCGTGGGAATTGAAAGGGGCCTTCGCTATATCGGTTCCTCTCAAGTGACCAGTCCCAAAGGGGAAGTTTTGTTTCGTCTTAGCTCCATGAAAGTGGAGATGTCAGTTGCCGCGATCGATGAAAAACTTGCCATTCAAAAAAACATCAACAAGAAAAATAATCTTTTTAAAGACCGGAGGCCTCAATTTTATGCCTGAACTTAAACCTAAACCCGTGCGCGCCTCTTTAACGCAGATATCGGATTTAACGAGTCCGGTCAACGCCAACATCAATGGGTCTGTCTTTGGAGGGGTCATCTTGGCCATCGTAGACAAAGCGGCCGCCGTTTGCGCGATGAGACACGCGGAAAAGCCTTGCGTCACGGTCGCCATGGAGAGAGTTGAGTTTCTTATTCCCATCCACATCGGCGACTATATTATCGCGGAGGCGCATATTAATTTCGTCGGAAAAAGTTCGATGGAGGTCGGAGTTGAGGTCTACGCTGAAAATTTATCCAGCGGTGAGCGCCGACATACCAATTCGTGTCTTGTGACCATGGTTGCGGTGGCCTTGGATGGGCGCCCGGCCCTGGTTCCGCCTCTTTTAGTGGAAACGCCGGAGGAAAAAACCCGATTTGAAGAAGCGGAGTCCCGCCATAAACGCAGGCGAGAGCAGGGAACGCAGGCGCGCGCAAGGGCTTAATTCTTTAGCGTCAGGGCTTGGTTTTTGACGGTTTTTCCCGTCTCAAGATAAGTTTTCAACTTGGCCAGGCAGTCTTCCCAGCCGGCGCGCGCCCCAATCGAATATTTGGCCAACCTGGGTCTTGTGGAAAAACCGGGGTGAACGAGCGTCACCTCGCAATGATTCCCGTGAGCTTCGATAAAAATAGTTGATAACGGCGGGTGCTTCCATTTTGGAGAGACTTCCCATATCCAAGAAATTTTTTTACCGGGCTCAAGGTCGACAAAAATGCCCGTCACCTCCCCGGTCGCAGTATGAGGGGGAAACACGCGCTTTAATTTCTCATCGCCGGTTTTGATCGTGGGCCAGAGAAGTCGAAAGCGCCCCATGTTTTTGGCATTGGTTTCTGCGCCTTCCAGCCACCAGCGGCACAAGGCTCTCGCGGAAGTCAGAGTTTGATAAATCTTTTTAGGTGTAGCCTTGATTTTGACCGTCAGGCGGATATCACGAGTTTTAGACAATTTTTTCTTTTCCATGTTAGGGCTCTTAAAATAGCCCACGGGGAGAATCGAACTCCCGACCTACCGCTTACAAGGCGGTTGCTCTGCCCCTGAGCTACGTGGGCGAATATTTGATTCTAGCGTATTTTGAGGGTTATTTCTTGGATGAGCAGGGCCTTGGCGTCTGAATCAATGAGGAGATAAGAAATGCCAGCGTAAAGAAGGGCTCCTAAAACGGCAAATCCCAGAAATCCAAACCAACTGCCGATGGCGCCGTGAAAGAGAAATCCCAAAACCGCCAACCCCAAGGACGCGGTTAAAGGCCGCCATAGGGAGCTTGAAAAAAATTCGATAAAACCTAAATTTAACGTCCGAGAATGGACACTCATTAAGAATGGGATAGCCACTAACACTTCCGCCACAAGCAGGCCTATGGCTGTCCCCAATATTCCCCAACGAGGAATCAAAACAGCCCAAAGCGGAATCGCAATTAAGGCTTTCTCCATCCAAACATAGCCGATCCAATGGGGAAACCCCTTGCCGGCCGCGATCGTGTTAGGCATATAGACGGAAAGATTAAACACGTTGGCGATCACAAGTATCCTGAACGGCCATGTGCAGGCGCCGCTGAAAGCGGGGCCGAGCCAAAGGGTCATAAACTGAGGGATCAAAACAAACGAGAAAATGCCCAGCGGCAGAAGAGCGAAAAACGAAAGCTCCGCGCTTTTGAGATAAATTCGCCTCAGGCGTTCTTCTTCTCCTTTTCCAATGAGTTCAGAGAGGATTGGAAATGACGTAGCCGCGACCGAAGCGGCAATGGAATTAAATTTTTGCGCGAGAGACGCGGAAAGGGCGTAGTAGCCCAGTTGCGTCAGGGGGAGCCAAAGCCCGATCACGGCGCGATCCCCTTGCGAAAGCAAGGTCACAAAAAAAAGCGGCATGGCGCTTTTTGCGCAAAAAGAAAAATAATCTTTCTTGTCTTCTCGACTTATGGCGGCGGATGGTGCGCTTAAAGCGGGAGAGACGATCCATAGTCCGACAAAAGCTAAAAGCGACTCCACAAAAATGAAGAGAGCGGCTATTGCCTTGAGTCTAAATCCGGCGAAAAGGATGAGGCTTGAGCCTCCGGTGATGAGCAAAGCCTGGAGCGAGATCAAGGCGTTGTAAAGAGAAAAACGCTTGAGGCCCCAGATCACAGTGAGGGAAAATTGCGAGATAAAATAACTCGGGATCGCCAGCGCGAGGAGGCCAAAAACCGAAGGCCCCAAGGCCAACAACGGAGAAGAGCCGTGGAGAAAATGGCGAGCGATAAAATGCCGCATCAAAAAGAGCCCCGATCCGCCGAAAATCCCTGCCCCTGCCATAAAGAAAAGCGTGCCCCGCAAAAGAGCCGCTAAAGAAGGCTTCCGGTCGTTTAAAAGATGCCACTGAGCCGTAAAACACTGGGCGGCGGTCAAACTCCCAAGATTCAAAATCGATAGAAAACTCAAGGCGCTCCACATCAATGTGTAAACACCGTAACCCCCGGCCCCTAGGTTCTTAATGATCCAGGGAGTCAGTAGTAGTGACAGAGCGAACACCGCGCCTTGCCCCAATAGGCTACTCCAAATCCCGCGCAATATTTTTTGACCGAAAGAGTGGGAGTTCATTCGTTTTTTTCGCCGATGCGTAAAACTGAATTCAGCAACTTGCCGGACACCAGCGATAAATTTTATCTAATATATAGTCAGCCTATATATAGTCAGCCTATATTTTCCCGATTCTGTTCGACTCGGGGTAAAAGGGGGCACAGGAGGCGCTATGCACATTACATACAGAAAAACCTGCCGGGTCTGCGGATCAACGGCATTGACGCCAGTCCTGGACATTGGGGACCAGTTCCTTCAAGGTTCTTTCATCATGCCGGGCCAGGAATTGCCGCCGATGAGGAAGATCCCGACGGCGCTCGTCCGGTGCGATCTCACAAAAGACGAGAACGCCTGCGGACTGCTCCAGATGGCCTTGACCCTTCCGCCGGAGATACTCTATCAGTCTTACTGGTATCGCTCGGGCACGAATCAAACGATGCGCGACCACCTGCGGGGAATCGCCACCGAAGCCGCCGCGATGGTCGCAAAGGCTGACGCGCGCGTCCTCGATATCGGCTGCAACGACGGGACCCTGCTTAATTCTTATCCCGCTTCGTTCGTCAAATACGGCATCGATCCCTCCGACGTGGCGCGGGACGTCGGCGGGGAAATCACGGTCGTCCATGACCTCTTCCCGTCCGAGGAGCTGTCTCACTTGACTGAGGGCCGTCCCTTCGACATCATCACCTCGATCGCGATGTTCTACGATTTGGAGGATCCGGTCGGATTCGTCCGGCAGATCAAGCGGCATCTCTCGCCGAACGGTTTATGGGTTTTCGAGATGTCCTACATGCCCCTGATGCTCAAGATGAATTCCTACGACACCATCTGCCACGAGCACCTAGAGTATTATAGTCTCGCAGTTATCGAACACATCCTGGGCAAGTGCGAAATGAAGCTCGTGAAAGTGGGATTAAACGATATCAACGGCGGCAGCATCCGCTGCCATGCCACTCACATCGATAATTTCGCCTTTAAGCGGCACGAGAACTCCGTCGAAATTCGAAGGTTGAGACGGGAAGAATTCGAGTTTGAGCTCGACAACGCAAAGCCTTATCAAGGCTTCCAAAAGCGCGTGGATGCCCATAAGAAGGAACTCGTCGCACTGCTCAAGGGGCTACGGCGCCGGGGCAAAAAGATACACATCTACGGAGCCTCGACCAAGGGGAACACCATTCTCCAGTTCTGCGGAATCGACAAATCGATCATCGAATACGCCGCCGACCGCAGCCCCTTCAAGCACGGAGCCCGGACGCTCGGGACCGACATTCCGATCATCAGCGAGGAGGAGTCCCGCGCAATGAAGCCGGACTACTATCTTGTTTTGCCCTGGCACTTCAAGAAGGAGTTTTTAGAGCGCGAGCGCGAGCAAATAGCGCGCGGCGCGAAAATGATCTTTCCGCTACCGACAATCGAGATCGTTGGGGAAGGCCATCCGCCCCGTAGCTCCGCACGACGGCGGGGCTAGATTTCAGACACTTACGGCTTTGAAGAATCGGGACAATACCAGTAGCTTGAAGCGGGAAAAATTGAAGCTGTATAATCGGCTCGTTGTCTATCTTCGAATAAATGCGCGGGGCTGAATTGTTTTTAAAAGCGCTTCAGAAAATCGGGAGTTCAGTGAATCGGATGCTCAGCAGGGGAGATTCGCGCTACTTCAAGGGGGACTATGAGTCGATTGAGATTGAAGCGCTCTTTCCCAACAAGAAGCCGCTTTCGCTCTATGAGACTCCGATCGGAAAATACGTGATCCCATCGGACATCCGGACGGACGTAATTGCGGCGGCAATGAAGAGCGGGAAAATATTTGATGAAAACATCATTCATGCGGCTTCCAAGTACATCGAAGAAGGAAGTTGCGTGTTGGACGTTGGCGCGAATTTCGGCCAGATGTCGATCGAGTTCTCAAAACTGGTGGGGGGGGGGGCGTCAGGGAAGGTCTACTCCTTTGAAGCGGATCCCTACATCTTTGAAATTCTGAAGCTCAATCTCAATTTGAACGCCGCCCGATGTGTGACGCCGGTATTCGGGGCCGTTTGGAACAAACTAGGCCAGAGCGTCTTCTATCCTGAGCCGGATTTCAAGAGATTCAAGAGTTACGGGTCTTACGGAATCGATCCGCGTGCCAAGGCGGGTAGGGAACTGAAGACAATCACTATTGATAGTCTTGACCTTAAGGAGAGGGTCTCCTTTTTGAAGGTGGATATCCAGGGAAGCGACCTTTTTGCTTTGCAGGGAGCCAAGCAAACGATCTTGAAGAATCAAATGCCGATTATATTCGAATACGAAGAGCAGTTTCAAAGCGAATTCAAGACAAGTTTCTCCGACTACGAGCGATTCATCAATGAGATCGGCTATAAAATAGTGGAAACTGTGGACTCCATCAACTACTTATTGCTACCCAAGAAACTGTCTTCAGAAAATTCCTCTCGTTCCTAAGTCTGAGGCACTCCCAATCCACCGGTTCTCTATTCGGAGGGACCCTTTACGGCGCCTCGACAAAGGGAAACACAATTCTGCAGTTCTGCGGCCTAGACAGCTCGATTGTAGATTATGCTGCCGACCGCAATACGCACAAGCACGGGGCTCGAACTATCGGGACCGACATTCCGATCATGAGCGAGGAGGAATCCCGCGCAATGAAGCCGGACTACTACCTTGTTTTGCCGTGGCATTTTAAGAAGGAGTTTTTGGAGCGCGAGCAAATAGCGCGCGGCGTGAAATTTATTTTCCCGCTTCCAAATATCGAGATTATTGGGGAAGGCAACTCTGCGCTCAAGATTGGAAGCGAAGCGGAAAATTCACAGAAAGCCGCCACTAAAAAGCGCGCGGGATACGGAAAAACGGGCGCACACTGATGCCTCAGTTGCTAGAGGCGCTGTGTCGTCGTGAAATTTGACAGGAGGAACGACAATGAATACAATGGAGACAATGCCTCAACAGTCTTCAATTAAAAGAGGGACAACTTCCTACGGCGCATCCACAAAGGGCGTTTTTGAAGGCTGGGCGCCATTTACTGTTTCCTCTGCTGAAGCTTAAGGTTTGTTAAACAGAATTATGCTCCGCATTCTTCCTTCGAGATCCGAGATTCGCGCGGCGCGTTCAGAGTTGAAGCGCCGCGGACTTTCATTTATGCCCTCTTTCTCAGAGCGGCTGTTCATGCGATGGGGACATTCCAATGGTTTGCATATGGGTGACCCGATAAAGAGCTGGGATGTCTTAATGACCGCGAAGTTTCTTGATGAGCATCTTCCAAAAGACTCGCCCATAGTGGATATCGGAGCTTACTGCTCCGAGATCGTTCCTATTTTAGACCGAATGGGTTTTTCGAGTCTGACGGGAATCGATTTAAATCCGAGAGTAAAAGAAATGCCGGGCTCCGCACGAGTCCATTATGAGGTTGGAGATTTTCTGCGCACCACTTTCCCAGATGCGCGATTTACGGCGATTACGGCGATTTCGGTCATTGAGCATGGCTTCAACATGAAAGGACTGCTCAAGGAAATGTCCCGTCTCTTGCGGCCCGGAGGATTATTTATATTCTCCTGCGATTACTGGCCGGAAAAAATAGATACCAGTGGAATTAAGATGTTTGACATGGACTGGCGTATCTTTTCTGAAAAGGAAATGCGCGATTTTTTGGGCCAGTCACGCACCTATGGGTTTGTGCCGCACGGAGCCGTTGATTATTCCCCAGGAAATAGAACCATTGATTGCATGGGAAAACAGTATACTTTCGCGTGGGGAGCGCTCGAAAAAAAGATCAACTCTCCGGATATGGGCGCATGAGGCGGCCCATTGTCTCCGTCGTCATATCCACCTTCAATTACGCCCGCTATATCGGCCAAACAATCGAAAGCGTTCTCCAGCAGGACTTCCCGTCCTCGGACATTGAAATCATTGTTTTGGATGATGCGTCCACCGATGCAACGCCGGATCGCGTTCGCCCTTATCTAGATCGGGTCCGATATATCCGTCAGGACGTCAACATCGGCCTTGTCCCGACCCTTAACCGCGGCTTTGAGATGGCGGCGGGGAAATACATCTGTCCACTGGACGCAGATGACATGTGGATGCCGCAAAAACTTAAGACAGTAGTCGATTTCTTTGAGAAAAATCCCGTTTTCGGGGCGCTGACTCACGGCGCCAAAATAGTGGACCATGACGGCCGCGACACAGGCTTCTCTAGGTCGTTGCCTTCCCGGGATCGCTACACATTCGAAGATCTACTTGCCAAGCCTCCCCAGCTAGGGCACCTAGGATGCGTCGCATTTCTCAGGGATATCCTGCAAAAAATACTTCCAATACCGGGAAATCGAAGATTTGTGCTTCCCGATATTTACATGTTTTACCATTCACTTTTTTACGCTCCCGCGGCAGTGATTCCCGACCGGTTGACTCTTTATCGCGCTCATGAGTCCAACCTGAGCGATCGATTGGGCGCGAGCAAAGCCAATCTCAAAGATCTGCGGATGGCGAGCTATTGCGTGCGAATTCTGGATGGAAACCTGAAAAAGAGGCTCCGATCATTTGGACGAATGCTTCACTGGAGCAAGGAAGAATTAGAGCAGCGCCGCGCGGATCGGCTGGAGCGGTTGATTTTAGAATCCGCCTACTGCGGTAGACGTCGCATGGCTTGCCGCCTGTCGCAGGAACTGCTCAAAGGATTTCCGCTTCGAAAGAAAATATTTAAGGCCGCAGCTTTTGGCTTGGCGATTTCATTTCCAACCGGATACCGTTGGGTATTTTTGGCGTATCGAGGCATCCGGCAAAGATCGGCCATCGCACGCCTTGGCTCCGGGGAACCCTCGGACTCCTAAGCCGGGCCCATCCCTTTTCGTCGTCGTCAATCAGCGATGACAGATCAGGCGATTCTTCATCGCCTCCCAAGCGCAAAGAAGGGTTTTTCTCAAAAAAATGGCCAAATCGCCCCTGCGCTCCTGAAATTCTTGCCACTTAGAGACAAAATGCTGCGCGGCAAAAAAACTTCCAAGATTAAATATCAGCGCGTAACTCAAAACGCTCCACATGAGAGCGTAGACACCGTATACATCTAGTTTTCTAATGATCCAAGGGGTTAGAAGGAAAGACAAGATAAAAACCGTTTAGTATTTTGCGGCCAAAAGAAATGGGGACTGCCCCTATTTCTTTCATTTCTTAAACCTCTGAATTGGGGACTGCCCCCAATTCCAAACGGCATGAAAAACCATTTCTGGCGATAGCCGCCCCATGCAGTCGTGATGCCCGCAAGTCATGTAATTGATGACCCCGCTGCCTTCTTTTCGAATTCCAGAACTAACGCAAGGCATGCAAGGCAAGTTAAGCTTAATTTCCAAATGCCGGTCGGAATCCCAAAACAAGCCCATTTCTCGAGGTGAAGTCGGCCCGTAAAGCGTAACGGTTGGAATTTTCATCGCCATCGCGGCCTTAGACAAGCCCGTATCGGAAGATAAAAACAAGTCGCAGCGGCCAATTTCGGAAAAAGTTTCAGCTAGGCTTTTCTTTCCGATGATATCTTCATAAGGGAAATCCGCTGCTGCTGCAAACGCTAAGGATTCCGGCTTTTCATCCGGCCCTCCCAAAAGGCGGATTCTTACGCTATATTTTTCAAGAAGCGCCCGCGCAAGGATAGCCCAATTTTTAGCCGGCCAAATCTTGTTGTATTGGCTTTTCTCGGATCCAATATGAATGCCGATTTTTCTCATGGGAGAATTTTTTTCTTCGGACAAATTTTGGCTTAAATGGCCAAACTCAACCGGTATTTCGGAAGACCCTGAAATTCCCAGCGGAGCGAGAAGATTGAGCCCTCTTAAAACGGCGTGCTCGGGAGCGGCTTCATTAATCCAAATCCAACGATTGAGCAATATACGGCGTTCAAAATCTTCTCCCAAAAACCTTCTACGGAAATGAAAAACGATGTTTCGCATCTTGGGAAAAGGGAAAAATATCCGGCAATGCCCGATTCTAAAGGGGATAGACAAAAGAGAACAAAGGAAACGCACGGGAGCCGAGGGGACGACGAGAACGGCATCGAATTCTCCGGCGGCAATTCGCGCGTTGACCTTTTTTGCTTCTTCTTGTCCGCGCGGAATTTCCTCAATCCAAATTTCATCGGCGATCCCAGTCTCCGGAATCAACTCCTTGGCGGTCGGATAATCGTTGGCCATGAAAACGATCCACGCCTTTGGAAAGGCTTTTTTGAGAGAAGAAAGCGCCGGAAGAAGGAAAATCGCGTCCCCAATTGCGGCATAGCCGACAATCAAGATGCGCCGAATGTCGGTCTTTGGTTGTTTTTTTATTTTTAGGGAGAGACCGACGCGAATCAACCATAAATTCAAAAGATTAAAAATCCAAAGAAGCCCTCGTCTCAATTTTCTAAACATTGTGGGTAGCGTCTGAAAAAACGACTCGACAAGAAGGGCATAGAAATAATAATTGATAGGATTTTTCACCGATCCGATCGAAATGAGATTCTATTTTCTGTGATTCAATGGAAGAAAGGCATGCCGGGCATACTGTTACTATGCAGTCAGTAGTATGGAACACAAATTTCGATTCATCTCCGTCAGAGAGAAATCGCGAAACGTTCGACATACTACGGACTTGTTAGTAACATGGCGACATATTCTTGATCATTGCTGGACTTTCCGAATCATACAGGGCTTCATTTTATATATAACTGAATCATATGGTGTCAAGGCCGTTTAGAAATGGCTGAATTCAACTAGTAAGTGCAACACCCAAGGTTTTGAAGGCTTCGCTGGATGTTTTAAAGTTTAATACTTTTCTAGGTCTGTTATTAAGCCAATTTTCTATGTTCTGAATTTGTTGGTCCGTAAGGTCATCAATTCTTGTTCGTTTAGGGATAAAGCGCCGTATCAAGCCATTGGTGTTTTCAACCAGCCCCTTTTCCCAACTGTGATAGGGATCGCAGAACCATGAATCAACTCCTAGGCTTTTCTTGAGCATGGAGTGTTGAGCGTTCTCTAAGCCGTTGTCATAAGTGATGGTGAGGCGCTCCCAGTTCTTCGGACCAGGGGCTGAGGTGGTAAAATGACCTTAAATGGGGAGCAAAAAGATGCGAAAACTGCAGAAACAGTGTAGTGCGGACTTCAAAGCGCGCGTGGTGGTGTCCGCGTTGAGGGAAGACCGGACGCTCAACGAGATGGCAAGCCACTACGAGGTTCATCCGACGGCGATTACGCGGTGGAAAAAGCAGGCTCTGGAAGGATTGCCTGGCGTGTTTTCGGCCCCGATGACAGGCCGGACTCCCGACGATGCGCTTGAGTCGGATCTTTACGAGCAGATAGGTCGGCTGAAAGTGGAGCTGGAGTGGCTAAAAAAAAG
>JAJZCM010000056.1 GCA_021846045.1 bacterium
CCAAAGATGTTTTTTTGGATGTCGTCCATGCCTCTGCCGTGGGGCCTGCGCATTCTAATCTTCAATCAAAAGTTCTAACGGGATTTCAGACATTTCGAGAAACCCATTCTTTTCTTGAGAGGTATACTAAGGCCCTTTCAATGGGAACGGAAAATCCGATTCTTGAGATTTGTTGCGGTCAATACCAGCATACGGGCTGCGATGTTGGCCCGTGCTTTTTGGGAGTAACTTCAAGTTATCGCTGCGCCTACCGCGATCGTTTCAAAAAAGGCGTTCTCAAGTCCTAAAAAAACTCTGTCCTATTCTTTGCCGGATTTTTCGACTCTGGAAAAAGGCTTTTGATTCGCGCTTAAAAGGCCAAATTAAAATCCCGGTGATTTTACGCGCGATTCAATCCTCCAATGTTTGGTAGGATTGGTGATATGAAAACCAAGATCAAGAAAGCCGTAAAAACCAAGTTTTCCTCCGCCGGTGCCGGAACCTACGTCTATGACGAGGCATCGGGAAAGGTGATTAAGTTTTCCGAACGCATTCCCGGAGTTTCCGGAAAGCGCAGATCCTCGGTTGGCGATTCTTCGGCTCCTTCCTGCGCCCCCTCTCAATGTTGCGGCGGCGGGGCTTGTGGAAATTCCGGCGGCTGCGAATAAACCGGCGCGTCGGAATCTCGGTCAGGTGGAAAGTCGTCAATTCCGTGGAGCCGGCGGTGGGCGAGGTAGGCCGTGAGCCCGCCGATCAAAATAATAAACGACGCCAATCCCATTGAGCCGATGTCAAACATGACGGCATAGGTCATGAGTCCCGCTCCGCCTGCGGCCGTGATGCCTCCGGCTATCCGGGCCCGCTTGAGCGCGCGCGGATGTTCTTGCCCGACGCCAGGAGCGGTGATGATTAAGGGCGGCATATTGGCGGATGAGCTGGAAATGGAAATTGAGGCTTCCTGCCCGAATGCGGGGGGAAAAGCAAGAAGTAACGAAAGGAAAACCGTCATTATTTTTGCCATACCCTTTAAGCGGTAGCAACAGAATAGCCCTGAGGGTTGGAATGTCTTGCCGTTCCGGTTAGCTGAATTTCAGCTTGTCCCAAAGGCGGAGAGCGGCCAGGCCGATCAACGCGGATCCAATGGGGAGTAGCCATTGCTTGAGGGATAGCGGCGCGGTTTTGAGAAGTTCTTGAAGCGGCGGGAAATAGAGCATGAAGAGCAATATGACAAGGCCCGCTGCGAGAGAAAACCACAAGCTTAATCCGGCCGCGCGAACATTCACGGTCAATGACAGCCGCGGTGAAAGGGCCGGGATCGTCTGAGCAAGAAGGCTTAGACCCAGCGCCGCCATTGCCAGTGTGCGGGCAGACTCAAGGCCCGCAGGAAGGGAGATTGAAAAGACCTCCAGCGGCGCCGCTGCGACGATCAGAGCGCGCGCCGAGATTTCCGCGATCTCGGGCCAGCCGAGGAGGGCCTCTTTTTTGGGGCGCGGAGGCTCTTCCATGAAGCGCCGCGGATTGGGGGCGATGGCGAGCGCGATCGCCGGAAAAATGTGGATGACGAGATTAAGCCAGAGAAGCTGGAGCGCCGTCATCGCCAGGGGCTCGCGCAGAGCGATTGAGCCCATCATCAAGGCGATGTTGCCGATGCTGCACAAAAGAAGATAACCGATCGAGCGGCGGAGGTTGGCATAAATTCTTCGCCCTTCCTCGACTGCAGTTGTCAAGGTGGCGTACTCCGCATCGGTGATAACGAGATCCGCCGCTTCCTTGGCGACGTCGGCAGCGCCGGATCCCATCGCGATTCCGATATCGGCGGCCTTAAGCGCGGGGGCGTCGTTGATTCCATCTCCGGTCATCGCGACGACGTGACCGCGTTCCTTGAGCGCATTGACCAGCCGGAGTTTATCTTCGGGCGTAACGCGCGCAAAAACCGAAATTCGGTCGAGTTCGTCTTGATTCTGTTTGGAGAGAATTTCCGGCAAGTCCGCGGCGTCCCGGGAATCGCCGGCTCCGGAGGCAAGACCCAATCGCGCGGCGATGGATGAGGCCGTGTCCTTTTGATCTCCGGTCACCATGATGGTGCGAATGCCTGCTTCGGCGAGGGATTTGACGGCTTGGGCCGCGTTTTTTCTTGGGGGATCCAAGAGCCCCACCATGCCGGCCCAGACAAGCCGGCTTTCAGGATCGCTTTCTTCGGATTTTCCAATCTCGCGGTAGGCTAGGGCTAGAACGCGCAATCCCTGAATGCCGAGTCTTTCCGCTTCGCGGAAAATTTCCGCCCGCGCGGCGTTGGAAAGAGGAGCGCAAGATGGCGAGGCCTCGACGCGGTCGCACAAGGGAAGAACGGCCGCGACCGCCCCCTTGACCAGCGCCCAACGCGCGCCCGACTTGTCGGCAACGACCACCGACATTCGCTTTCGCGCGGAGGCAAACGCGATTTCTTTTTCGCGCGGGAATGAACGTTTGAGGGCTTCCGGATCGAGGCCCCCTTGGGCGGCGAGCGTCAGTAGAGCCCCTTCGGTCGGGGATCCGTGGATGTGCCAGCCGTCGTGGGACTCAAGAGTGGCGTTGTTGCAAAGAGCGGATATCCAAAGAAGCTTTCTTAAATTCTCGGCCTGTCCGGGAACGACCTCGGAGGTTCCGTCAGAAAACCGCCCTTCGGGGGTATAGCCCGAGCCGGAGACCTCAAGTCTTCGGTTTGGCAAGCAGACGACAGAGACGCGCATGACGTTCTCGGTCAGGGTTCCCGTCTTGTCAGTACAGATAATATCAACCGAACCAAGGGTCTCAACGGCGGAAAGCTTTCGCACGATTGAGCGGGCGCGCACCATTCGCCGGACTCCGCCCGCAAAAGCGACGGTGTTGACCGCCGGCAGCCCCTCAGGGATCGCGGCGATGGCGAGCAGAAATCCAGTTTCGATCATTTCCCATAGGGGATGTCCCATCCAAAGTCCCAGCGCGGTCGCGATTGCGCTCAATAAAACGATCATCATGGCGAGGCGGCGCCCCAGGGATTCGATCTGGGCTTCAAGAAGCGTTTCTTCCTTTTTATAATTCTGAATCATTTTCCCAATTCTGCCGATTTCGGTATTCGCGCCGACTTCGGTGATGAGAATACGTCCGGTTCCTGCCGCTACTGTCGTTCCCGCGTACGCCATGTCGCTTCGCTCGGCCAGCGGCGTTATGGGCGCTACGGCCTTCGGAGATTTTTCGACAGCGGCGCTTTCCCCAGTCAGCGCGGATTCAAGAATTGAGAGTTCGCTGGATTGGATGATGCGCCCGTCTGCGGGCACAATTGAACCTCCCCGCAAGATGACGATGTCTCCACGCACGAGGCGGCTTGCAGGGAGGTCAACCATGACGCCGTCGCGGATGACCGAGGCCTCGTGGGCGTTGAGCGATTTTAGAGTCGATAAAGCCCGTTGCGAACGGAAGTCGGTGAAAAATCCAAGCGTCGTTGCTAGGATTACCGAGACTGCGATTCCAATCGCGTCGTTTTTATGGCCGAGAATCCAAAAGACGGCGACGGCCGCGCAGAGAATCAAAATCATGCTGCCGCGCCACTGCTCCAGGAATATTCGGATGCCCATCCGCCAGGCTGGAATCTCCCTAAGGCTTACCGCGGGCGCGCGGAGCCGCGCCTGGCTTTCGGCAAGTCCCTTGTCGCAGTCAGAATCAAGCATCCGCGCAATGTTCTCGGGAGACGTCGCATGCCAAGGAGTTTGGGGCATTGCGATCGTATTATCGCCTTGCGAGGCCTTAGTCATTTTAGAAAGGAATATGCCTTGACGGCGGCCGGGCTGATCTTGAAATCTTCCGGCCAATCGGCGCGGATTTGAAGCGGGAGCCCTGTGCGGGGATGCCTGAAAGACAACTTAAAAGCGTGGAGCATTTGTCGTTTGGCGCCGAGTTCTTTTAAATCCGACTCCGTGATGGTTTTTTCAACGGCCTTTAAGTAAGCCTTGCCGTCATTGATGTAGAGTTTGTCTCCGGCGATGGGATATCCCAAATAAGCCAGGTGTACGCGAATTTGGTGTAAACGTCCGGTCTTTGGTCTCGCCGCCACCAAGGAATAATCATCGGCTGAGAAAAGGCTTTCAAATTCCGTCTTGGCCCAGCGGCCTTTTCCGGTTGTTTGACGGGAATAAATTGCGCCATTTTCTCGTCCGATGGGAACCTCGACGGTTCTCGTTTTCCAAGGAAATCTCCCCACAATGGCGGCGTGATATTCCTTTTGCACTTGATGAGCGGAAAAGGTTTCGCAGAGTATGCGGGCGATTTCACTTGATTTCGCCAAAAGCAAAACTCCGCTAGTTTCCCGGTCAAGCCGGTGGGCGGGCCGAAGTTTGATATTCGGAAACTGTCGTTTTAAAACCTCAGTTGCCGTATTTTTGACGGATTTGCCGCTGGGGTGGCTTAAAAGGCCCGCGGGTTTATTGACGGCGATTAAATCCTCATCCTCATAAAGAACGGTCAGCGACTTAATAGGGCATTCCGGCTCTATTTTTCGAGGATAGCGAATAATCACCGTTTCACCTGCGCGCACGCGGGAAGAAGCCTTGGCTAAGCGTCCATGCGAGAAAACGCGGCTTTCTCTGATCAGGGCCTGAACGCGGGCGCGGGAATAGCGGGTCAGGCGCAGGGCTAAAAAACGATCAATCCGGATGTTGTCCTGCGGTTTTTGAACTTCAAACGGCGCCTCGACAAAAAGAGGATCATTCATGCTTGTAAATCTTGCCCCGTCTCCGGTGAAATTGGGCTTTGACCCAACTGAATTTATCACAGTTGATTATGGCATTTTTCAGAAATGACAAAAGGCGGTGTCGTATCAAAAAAATATCTCCCTTCATTCCTTATCTTTAAACTGATAAAAAAATTTCTTGCTTGATGTGTCGATATATTGTAGATTGGGCTTAGGACGGGACGTCGTCGAAAAAAAATCAGAGCCCGTCGTAAGGAGAATTAAAATGGCTGAAAAACTGCAGAAAGTTGGGATTCAACGCGCCGAGGGATACCTCTACTACATCGATAAACAAGGGGATGTTTCTCGCGCGAAAATGGCCCGCGGCGGAAAGAAAGGCGGAAAAACCGAGAAAGTTCAGAAAATGGGTATCAAGAAAGAGAGCGGATATCTTTATTTCCTGGACAAAAAGGGAGATGTCTCCCGCGCAAAAATGGTCAACGCCTAAGGCGAAGGCTGTTTTTCGTCGTAGAAGAGGCCTCGGCATTTCTGTCGAGGCCTCTTTTTTTGTAAGGTGTGGCGATGAAATCAGTTTTGATCGTCGGCCCCGGAGCGGTGGGTTCTTGTCTGGCCGCTTATGCGTCAAGACAAGGGAAAGAGGTTTATCTTCTGGGGAGCAGCCTTAAATCCGATAAGAGACTCATCCGTCAGGGGATTTTATTTCAAAAAGTTTCAGGACGAAAATTTAAAATTCGACGCAACATCTTTTGCGCTCGAGACTTTAAATCTCCTCTCCCTCTCTCCGCCGCTTTTTTTTGCGTTAAAAACAGCGATGTATTCTCCGCCGCGAAGGCCGCTTCTCAATATCTCTCTTCGGATACGCCGGTCGTCTTTTTTCAAAATGGCTTAAACCACCCCGCCATTGCCCGCAAATTTTTCAATTCTCAAAGCATTGTGATTGGAACATGCTATGCCGCGGCTGAAAAAACTCCGCCGGAGGGGGTCATTGTTCACCATGGCGGAAAAAACATGGTCTTGGCCAGAAACAAAGATAACCAAAGGGCGGTTAACAAGGTTTCTTCTTTGTTGTCGAAAGATGGTTGGAATGTTTCCGTGGAAAACAATGAGGAAAAAATGTTATGGACAAAGCTTTGCCTTAACGCTTCCATTAATCCCTTGGGCGCTTTGGCGAAGGCGACAAACGGAGAAATCGCGTCTCTCCCGGAGCTTAAAATCATCGCCGATAGAATAATGGAAGAGTCTCTTTCCGTCTCTGAGTCTTGCGGAAAAAAGATTTCAAAAAATGAAATTGGTCGGCTCTTTCTTAAGGCATGCCCACCGAATTCACGACAAAAAAACTCGACCCTTCAGGACCTCGAAAAGGGAAGGAAAACGGAAATAAGGCAAATTTTAAATCCTATTCTCCTCCAGGCGGAGAGAGGAAATGTAAAAATACCGGTTTTAAAAAGGATTAGCAGAATGATTTCTCAATTGGAGGATTATGTCAGCCGAGGTTTTTGATGGATTTGCTTTTTCAGAGGGAATTTATGAAGGTCTTAGGTCTAGGGTTTTAAAACTCAAAGCGCGCGGAATTGTCCCCGGTCTTGCGGTCATCTATGGAAAAGGAGTTCTGCCGGCGGAATCGTATGTTCGCGCTAAAATCAAGGCTTCGGCTAAGGCGGGCGTTTCCTGCGGCATCATCCCGATGAGAGCATCCGACAGTGAAAGAGATTATGTTCGGACCATTCAGCGAGTCCTAAAAGACAAGGAAATCCATGGTCTGATTTTAGTCAAGCCTTTTCCCGAGAGAGTCAACCCTGATAAATTGGAATCTTTGACTTCTCCCGATAAGGATGTGGAAGGTTTGGGGGCGTTCCATTTCGGGAAATTTTTCATGGCGCGGCGCTTTGAGGAAATTGAAGAAGAGGGTTTGATCGTTCCGGCGACCGCTTTGGCGATTGCTGAAATCGCGAGAAAATCCATTCCTTCTCTTAAAGGAAAAAAGGCCTTGGTGGTTGGTCGCTCCAACATCGTGGGCAGTCCGGCTGCGCATCTTCTAACGATGATGGATGTGACGGTCACACTATCCCATTCAAAGACGAAAAATCTTAAAAAAGAAGTTCATGAGGCTGACATCGTGGTCTCTGCCGTTGGGCGCCCCCATTTAATTCATGGTTCTTGGATTAAAAAAGGAGCCGTGATTATCGATGCTGGAACCAGCAGCGTCCGGGGGAAGTTAACCGGAGATGTTGATTTGAATGGGGCGCTTAAAAAAGCGGCCTTGGTTACCCCGATTCCCGGAGGCGTCGGCCCCGTGACAGCAGCTCTTCTTTTGAGGAACGTCGTTTCCTTGGCCGAGCGGAGACTACCCTAGGGGCTCGTTGCGAGCTCCTAGGGCGTTTCTAGCCTCGTGTTGGATGAGCGCGCAAGAGACAAGGGCAGCCGTCGGAGCTTTTAAAATATTTTCCCCAAGGGTGATGGGATGAATGTTCTGCTTAATGAGAAGCGTGGATTCTTCATCTGAAAATCCGCCTTCAGGCCCGATCCAAATATCAACGGAGAAAACGTCTTTTTGATTCATGGCCCTAAAAATCTCCGAAATGGGGAAAGCGTTTTCTCTATTTCCCGCGATTTTTTCCCAAGCAAATAAAGATGCGTTGCCGCGCGGGCTTTTCTTTAAGATTTCCTGAAGCGTTTGCGGGGGGAAAATTGAAGGAATGGAAGTCCTTTCTGATTGTTTGACTGCGCTAAAAATAATTTTTTCCCAGCGGGCCAGTTTTCTAGGGTAATCTTCCTTTTCTAATGCGACGGCGCCATAGGCGGTTAAGACGGGAATGAAAGCATGAACCCCGATTTCAGTTCCTTTTTCAAGGACCTCTTCCCAGGCTTGAGTTTTAAGAAGGGCCGCATGGAGATTGATTTTGAGATTTGGATTTTTAAAGGGCCAGAGATTGAGAATAGAGCCTTGAATTAAGTCGTTCCCGATCTGCTCAATACGCCCTTCGATTTTTGTGCCGGTGGGATCCAGGCATAGAATTTTGTCGCCGATCTTGTAGCGGAGAACTCTCAGGGCGTGAGCGGCATCGGGCCCGGAGAGCGTGAAGGATTTATCTTCGGATAAAATTTTTTTTTCAAGCCGGAATTGCGGCATATTATTTCTTTGCGGAGCCTTAGTGTTTGAAAAAGTTTTTAAAAATTCCGCCGCCGGAATCGCTTTCCGAATCTGGCCCTTTGGAACCTGAAGATTCGGATGAATTGCTTTCCGGATGTTCGGTCTTTTGAAATTCTTCCAAAAGCTCCTTTTGCCTTGCGCTTAAGTGGCGTGGAATCTCGATTTTAACTTTAACGAGCAAATCTCCCCGTCCGCGTCCGTGGAGTTTGGGCATTCCTTTTTCCCTGACCCTAAATATCGCTCCGTTCTGGGTTCCGGAAGGAATTTTAATTTTCGTTTTTTCGCCATCGATGGCGGCCACATCCGCGACGCTTCCCAAGGCGGCTTCGGCGATTCCTAAAACTCGTTCGGTCGTCAGATCGTCTTCATTTCGCTCAAAGCGCGGATCAGGTTTAATGCGGACTAAGACGTAGAGATCCCCGGGGTTTGAACCCCTGCTTCCGGCTTCCCCTTCACCGCTGATTCGAAGAGTCGCCCCATCGTAGATTCCAGGGGGAATTTTAACTTTGAGGCTTGCATGTTTGTGAATTCTTCCCGAGCCCCGACATGAAGGGCAGGGATGCTCTATGACTTGGCCCTCTCCCCCGCAGGCGGGGCAGGGTTGGCGCATCGAGAAGAAACCCTGGGAAAATTGAACGTAGCCCGATCCCCGGCATTGGGAACATCTTCTTGTTCCGGAAGATCCTCCCTTGGCGCCGGTGCCGCGACAGTCGGAACAATTTTCCGCGCGCTCAAACTCAAGAGGAATTTGGGTCCCGGAGAAGGCTTCCTCTAAATCAATATGAACCTCGTATTTTAAATCCCCGCCTCTTTTTCTTTGTTTTGCCGTGCTGCCGCCGCTGAAGAGGTTCTCAAAGAGATCTCCAAAAACCTCGTTGACGTCTACCCCCGCTCCAAAAGGGCTTCCGCCGGGGCCACCGCCCTGCGCCCCGGAAACGCCCGCTTCTCCAAAACGGTCGTAAAGCGAGCGTTTCTCGGGGCTGGAGAGGGTCTCATAGGCGGAATTGATCTTCCGAAATTTGTCCTCGGATTCCTTGCTTCCCGGGTTTTTATCCGGGTGATATTTCATCGCCAGCTTTCTGAACGCGGACTTAATTTCCGCCTCTGAAGCGTTGCGGGCGACTCCGAGCGTTTCGTAATAATCTTCCGCCATAAGCTTTTCCGTGAATCCTTAATTTTTATAACTGCTCAGGTTCGTCATTCCGGCGCAAGCCGGAATCCAGAAAATCGCTGTTCTGGACCCCCGGCTTACGCCGGGGTGACGTGAGTAGTTACTAATTTTTTATTTTTTGTCCTCGACCACCTCGGCATCAACGACCCCGTCTTTTTTGTCGGAGTTCTTGGAATCGGACGATTCCGCCGGCGCGGATTTTTGAGACGCCTCAGCTTTGTAGATTTCCTCCGCCAATTTATGGGAAGCCTTGAGGAGTTCTTCTTTCGCCTTGTTGATGGCGCTTAAGTCCTCTGATTTTAAAGACTCTTTAAGTTCGGAGATGGCGCGATCGAGCGCGGTTCTCTCATCCTGGGAGATTTTGTCCCCATGTTCCTTGAGGGCTTTTTCCGCCGAGAAGAGAACGGAATCGGCCTCGTTTTTGGCTTGAACCTTCTCCTTGAATTTTTTGTCTTCATCCGAGAATTGATCGGCTTGTTTGACGAATTTCTCAATTTCTTCTTTCGAGAGTTTGTTGGGAGCGGAAATCGTGATGTGATGGGCTTTCTTTGTTCCCAAATCCTCGGCTTTGACATTGAGGATTCCATTAGCGTCGATGGAGAAGCTGACTTTAATCTGCGGCATTCCCCTCGGGGCCGGAGGAATTCCGTCCAAGTCGAATTTTCCCAAAGAAACGTTTCCCTCCGCCTTGGGGCGTTCGCCTTGAAGAACATGGACGGTGACGGCCGGCTGATTGTCGGCGGCCGTCGAAAAGACTTGGGATTTCTCGACAGGGATGGTCGTATTTCGCTCGATTAAGGGCGTCATGACGCCTCCCAAGGTCTCGATGCCCAAGGTTAAGGGAGTCACATCTAAGAGAAGAACGTCTTTAACATCTCCGGTTAAAACTGCGGCTTGTACCGCCGCTCCGGTGGCGACGCATTCCATCGGGTCAACCCCTCTTTCCAGTTTTCGCCCGATATAATCCTCGACGAATTTTTGGACGATGGGCATCCGGGTCGGACCGCCGACCAAAATAATGCGGGTGATGTCGGAGGTCTTAAGTTTTCCGTCGTTTAAGGCTTGATCGATGGATTGTTTGCAGCGCTTGACGATGGGGTCAACCAAGGACTCAAGCTTTGAACGCGTCAGTTTCATCGTCAAGTGTTTTGGGGTATTATCAACGGCGGTCAAGTAGGGAAGATTGATGTCGGTTTCAAAGGTGCCGGAGAGCTCGATCTTCGCTTTCTCGGCCGCTTCCCGGACTCTTTGGACGGCCATTGGGTCTTTGCGGAAGTCAAAGCCGGTCTCTTTTTTGAATTCACCAGCGATGTATTCGATGAGGGCGTTGTCCATGTCGGTTCCGCCGAGCTGAGTGTCTCCGGAGGTCGAAACGACTTCAAAAACCCCGCCGCCAAAATCCATGATGGTCACATCCAGCGTTCCTCCACCCAGATCAAACACCATGATTTTCTCATCCTTCCCCTTTTTGTCCACGCCATAAGCCAAGCAGGCCGCCGTCGGCTCGTTGATGATGCGGACGACTTCAAGGCCGGCGATGGTTCCGGCGTCTTTCGTCGCTTGCCTCTGGTTATCGTTAAAATAGGCAGGAACGGTGATGACGGCCTTTTCAACCTTGTCCCCGAGAAAAGCCTCGGCGTCCCTTTTGACTTTTTGCAAAAGGAAGGCCGACAGTTGTTGAGGGGTATATTCCTTCCCATCAGGAGCCTTGTATTTGTGGTCGGTCCCCATTTTTCTCTTAAAGGCCATGAAGGTTCCTTCGGGGTTGGCGATCGCTTGCCGACGGGCAGGTTCTCCGATCAGAAGCTGCCCGTCTTTCGCGAAAGCGACATAGGACGGAAACGCTTTTCCTCCGACGGATGTTCCTTCCGCCGACGGGATGATAGTGGCCTTTCCGCCTTCGGTCACGGCCGCGGCCGTGTTGGAGGTTCCTAAATCAATTCCAATAATTTTGCTCATATTATTTCTCCTTCGGTTGTTCTTTTTTTGTGTTGCGCGCAATTCGCACCTTGGCGGTGCGCAAGACGCGTCCGGCGATTAAATAGCC
>JAJZCM010000057.1 GCA_021846045.1 bacterium
TCAAGCAGGCCGTGGACGAACATCCGCGCAAGATGCGCTTCGTCCTTTCCGGTTCCGCCAACCTTCTTCTGATGCAACAGGTTTCCGAAAGCCTCGCTGGAAGGGCGGTCTATCTTTCGCTTCTGCCCATGACGATTGGGGAGATGCGGAAGAAGCCCTTTTCCAGCAAGCTTCAAGCCGTCCTAGAGGGACGTTTTCCCAAGGAGGAACAGATGGCGTCCGCGACCGATGATCCCATCTCAGCGATATCCAATGGCTTTATGCCGGGACTTCTCGGTCTTCCCTCGCTGGAGAGCCGGACGAGGTGGTGGGAAGGGTATACGGCGACCTATCTCGAGCGCGATTTGAGGCGGCTCTCGCAAGTCGAATCTTTGTCCGACTTCCGCACGGTCATGGAGGTCCTGGCGCTGCGCTGCGGACAGGTGATCAACCAAACCGAAGTCGCGCGAGACTCCTGCGTCTCTCAGCCGACGATCCATCGGTATCTTAATCTCCTTGAAACGACTTGCCTTGTTGATCGGATTGCGGCCTTCGCGCGCAACAGGACCACCCGATTGATCAAATCCCCGAAACTCCACTGGGTTGACCCGGCTCTGGCCGCTTACTTAGGAGGCCTCTACGATGAGGCTTCGATTAAAGCCTCTCGGGAGGCGGGACCGTTATTTGAGAACTTGATCTTCCATCATTTGAAAGTGATGGCAGGAATGTTCACGCCGAAGCTGCGCCTCTACCATTGGCGCACATTAAAGGGAAACGAGGTTGATTTTGTATTGGAGTGGGGCCGAAAGATCGCCGCCGTGGAAGTCAAACTGAACAGTTCTCCCCGCTACGCGGACTGCCGCGGACTAGAAGCATTCCTCAATGACCATCCCGAAGCCGGCGGCGGGATTCTCATACACACGGGGAGAGATGTGGTGCGGATGGGGAAAAAAATCGTCGCCCTACCTTGGACGGCCTTGGTCGGAGCTTAAGGACTCGTTACGAAATAACCGCGCGAAAGCTTGAGATAAATCTCCGGGGCAATGTCCTCGGCGCGGCTTTTAGGGTTGATTTTTAAATCCGCGAAACGCCGTTCCATCTCGGAGCGGGATAACCCCAAGTTTTCAGCCATCAGCCCCAAGGCCATTTTTCGCCTTTGACTGAAGGCGGCTTTAACCAGACGATAAAAAAACGCCTCTTCTGATTTTTGAAGAAGAGAATTCTCGCGAGGAATTAAGCGGACCACTGCGGAAGAAACCTTCGGCTCCGGAGAAAAGGAATGCGACGGTACTTCAAAGAGAAATTCCGCCTCCGCGCGCAAAAAAACCGAGAGACTCAGGATTCCGTAATCCGTTCCTTGCGCCGCGACCAAGCGTTCGGCCACCTCTTTTTGAAGCATGAAAACGCCGCGAGTCCAGAAAGGCCAATCAAGAAGTTTTTGGAGAATCGCAGTTCCAATCGCATACGGAAGATTTGACAAGACGATGAACGGACCGCGCTCGAGAGAGCTTAAATCAAAATCAAGAAAGTCCTTGTTCAAAATTTCCAGGCGAGACAAACCCGGAGTTGATTTCTCGAGCTTTGCGGCGAGCCGGTCGTCTTTTTCGACGACAACCGTTTTTTTCGCGCGCTTAAGAATCTCAAAGGTCAAACTTCCCTTCCCCGGCCCGATTTCAAGAACGCTGGAGGAAGAATCAATTTTCGCCGCCTCGACAATTTTAAGAGAGACGGATAAATCCGTTAAGAAATGTTGCCCCAGCTTGGGTTTTCTCATAAAAAAGGCCCCTGTAAATAACTTACAGGGGCCTTAAAGACCAAATTAGAACCAGCCTCTGACTTTATTCCACCAAAGATCTAAATGATTCGGCGCGGCAGTCAAAGCGGGAGAAACATCTTTAGGAGACTTGACCTTTTTCCCTTCTTGGTTTTTAACCTGCAGACCCAAATCCTTGATCTTTTCCTCAAGTCGGTTGATGGCGCTCAAGCGGGAAGGACTGGCCGATTTGGCATATTCCTCCAAAGCCGAATGCGCGTCGTCCAAGGCCGCTTGCGCTTCTTGATAACGCGACGAGAGAATCGCTTTTTTAGCTAGAATGAGGTTCGCTCTCACCGTCAATAGCGGCTGATCTTCCTGCGCATAGGAGAAAATAACGTCAGTTTCAAGGCGTTCCAAGCGCCGATCCGCCATTTTAATCTTCTTTGCTGTGACGGCTTTTTTGGCCTTCAAAAGCTGAGACTTCGCAAGACCTACGTCGAGAGAAACCTTGGTCTGAAGCATCTCTTCATCTAGGCCGATTCCCATAGGCCCTTCTCCGGAAGAAACTCCTTGCTTTTCCGCCGCGCGTTTTTTGGCGGCAAACACCGGAGACAAGACGGAAACGTCCTCCAGCTCGTCATAAATTGGAATGACGTAATTAGGAACCTCCCTTTTATCGGTAAAACTTAAATTTCCGGACTGAATTTTGGTCTCCAGAACCGTCTTCGGCGCGGCGCGTTCCGCGATTTTAACGAGGATGAGAGCCTTTCCAATATCCGATTTCGCGCCTTTTAAATTCTCATCCTGCAAATCCCGGCGCGCCAAATCGGACTCGCGAATAATTTCTCCCGCCGTTAAAGACAAAGCCTGGGCCTCTTGAGAGCTCAGTTTCGGGCCTGGTTTTGTAAACACCGAGGCGCTGATGCTTGAAGAATTCTTTTTTTGATTATGCTGTTTAGAAGCCGCAAAGACATTGGTTGACAGGAGTCCCGCGCAGACAGCAATTCCAAACCGTTTACTTTTTTTCATTTCTATTTCCTCCGTTCGTTCATCCCCATCTCTATTCAATTTATCTCTCTAAGATTGTATTTGTCAAGAAAACCGTCGGCCGATAAAAAAGGCGGGCTCAAAAACGGCCCGCCTTTAGTGATTAAGAAAGTCTAATTATTTGCCGCGTTTCGGATGATGTGTCCGCGCGTATTCCAAGGCCGCTTTGCATTGCGCAATCGCCTGATTGACCGATTGAATAGCTTGGGCCCGGTGGCCGCCAAAAATAGGCCGTCCATGTTTTAAGACATTCCGCGTTCTTTTGAGCATCATTAACGACCGGCGAATAGCTGGGAAACCGCCTTGCCAATGCCCGCGTTTCCCGCCCGGCCTTCCCATCTGATGCTGCATCGGGGCTTGACTTCCGCCACTGTTTGGCCCATTTTGAGCAAAAGAAGCCGCCGGAAGACTCAAACTCAAAGACAAGACCGCCAATACCGCTATTTTTTTCATATTCTTCTCCTTTTTGATTTTCTCTCGGAAAAATGAGACATTCCCGTTATTTAGGAATGTAGCATTTTTCCCGCTTGGCTACGCGTCCGCGTTCGATGGCTGCGGCCGTCACAAACGAAATGGCGCAAGCGGCCATGGCCGGCATGACGATTCCATAATCGCGAGACATCTCAAGCGCCATGATGATTCCAGTAATCGGCGCGCGGTAGGAAGAAGTAACAACGCTGGCTGTTCCGGCAATGGCAAAAGATCCGCGCGCGAGAGCCGCCCTGGTGAGCAAATGCCCCAAAGGCCCGCTCAAAGACGCTCCGGCGGTCGCTCCAATAAATATCGCCGGCATGAAAGCTCCTCCCGAGCCGCCGGTCCCAAGAGTTAGCGCTGTCGCCGCAATTTTTGCGAAGGCGAGCGCTCCCATTCTAAATCCGCCGAGGCTCCCCAGAAAGGCGGCATCAACTATTTTTTTCCCAGTCCCCATCACCTCAGGGTAAAACAAGGCGATTTCTCCAACCAAGATTCCTCCCAAGATCGGGAAAAGATAAGGAGATAAGGATGATTTTTCTAGCGCGCAATGGGCTTCCACTTTCTCAATAGCCATTTTATAGAGAATCCCCAGCGGAGCGCACAAGAGGCCGAGTAACGCATAAACCAATAAATCCGAGGGCTTAATCCAGGTATAGCTCAAGCCCGCGACAAAATCAACATTTCCCATCAAAAGACGTCCGGTAACGGCTCCGGAGACCGATGCAATGACGATAGAGGAAAATAGCGAACTCGCAAAATCTTTAAGAGTCACTTCCATGATAAAAAAAACCGCAGACAGGGGAGCCCCGAAAGAAGCCCCCAGCCCCGCAGCCGCTCCGGCGGAAATCAAAACCCGAATGTCTTCGTCCGGAACCCTCAAGTATTTCCCCAAAAAAGACGCCGTCGCCCCTCCGATTTGAATGACCGGACCTTCTTGGCCGGCTGAGCCTCCCAGTCCGATAGTCAAAGCCGAAGCGATCAGCTTAATGATAGCCACCCGCGCCGAAAGCCAAGGAGATTTTTCCGGCAGAACGTTGAGAACCTCGGTTCCATGGCCATGGGCTTCCGGACAAAAAAAACGGATCAAAATATATCCCAAAAAAGCTCCCAACGCCGGGAAGAAAAGATACCCTGTATAGCGCCAAAAAGACATTTGCCTCGGCAACTGCTCAATTGTCCAATGGCTTAAAAAATTGATCAGGCGGATAAAAAGGTAGGCGGCAAAACCCGCCGTCGTTCCGACCAAGGCTCCTGTAATGACCAGCCTCTCGGACAGGCTTGGACGTAAAAAGAAAGAAAGGATATCTTCAAAAAACTCTTCAGTTCGTTTTCGGAAAAGCAAGGCGCTTATCTGGATATTTTTGCGGCGACCTGAAGGCGAATCTGGGCGCGTCGAATCGCAGCCTCGGCGCCGGCCAAGGTCAGGGGATCGATGCCTTCTTTGCGAATTTCAGCCCTGGCCCGCTCAAGAGCTTGGCGAGCGCGTTCCGAGTCGATCTCCCCCGCCATTTCGGCGGTCTCGGCAAAGAGAGAAACTCTATTTTTCTTAATTTCAGCAAAACCGCCGGAGATTGCGAAATGATGGACCTTCTCATCTTTCTTTACGCGCACTTCCCCGGCTTTGAGCTGGACCAAGCACGGAGCATGATCCGGCAACACGCCCAATTCTCCTTGAAAGGCGGGAACGACCACGAAATCAGCCTGTTCCCGAAAAGAAATTTTTTCGGGAGTCACCATTTCCACTTCAAGGATTTTTTCTGACATTTTTCGCTTAGGCCTTCATTGACTCGGCTTTGGAGACGGCCTCTTCAATTGTTCCAACCATGTAGAATGCCTGCTCCGGAAGATGGTCGTATTTGCCCTCGGCCAAGGCCTTAAAACCTTCAATGGTGTCTTTAAGCTTAACGTAACGACCCGGCATTCCGGTAAACTGCTGGGCGACGAAGAAGGGCTGAGACAAGAACTTTTCGATTTTTCGGGCGCGCGAAACCAAAAGCTTATCTTCATCCGACAGTTCGTCGATTCCCAAGATTGCGATGATGTCTTGCAGATCACGGTAGCGCTGGAGAATTTTCTGGACCGAGCGGGCGACTTGATAGTGTTCGGCGCCCACGATTTTTGGATCGAGAATTCGGGAAGTCGAATCGAGAGGATCAACCGCCGGATAAATTCCGCGTTCGGCGATCTGTCTCGACAAAACCGTCGTCGCGTCCAAGTGAGTAAAGGTTGTCGCGACCCCAGGATCGGTCAAATCGTCCGCTGGAACGTAAACGGCTTGGATTGATGTAATGGAGCCTTTCTTAGTCGAGGTAATTCTTTCCTGCAAGACTCCAACCTCGGTCGACAAAGTTGGCTGATAACCGACGGCCGACGGCATGCGGCCAAGAAGAGCCGACACCTCGGCTCCGGCAAGCACGTATCTAAAAACGTTGTCGACAAATAAGAGAACGTCTTGCCCTTCTTGATCACGGAAATATTCTGCTTGCGTTAAAGCCGTGAGTCCCACACGGGCGCGAGCGCCTGGCGGCTCGTTCATCTGTCCGTAAACCAAGACCGTCTTGGACAGAACCGACGCGCCGTCGGAAAGTTTTGCCTCGCTCATTTCACGGTAAAGGTCGTTTCCTTCTCTCGATCGCTCGCCGACGCCGCCGAAAACAGAAACCCCACCATGTTCTTTTGCGACGTTATTGATGAGCTCCATAATAATGACGGTCTTTCCGACTCCGGCGCCTCCGAACAAGCCGACCTTTCCTCCCTTCATGTAAGGTTCGAGAAGATCGATAACTTTAATTCCGGTCTCAAAAATCTGAGGTGTCGTTTCCTGATCGACTAAAGCCGGGGGTTCACGGTGAATCGGCAGATGTTCGTCGCTCTTAATTTCTCCCGCCTCGTCTTTTGCCTCGCCCAAAACGTTGAGAAGCCGTCCCAAGCACGCGCGTCCAACCGGAACCGTGATTGGGGCATGGGTGTCTTCCGCCTCCATGCCGCGAGTTAGTCCTTCGGTCGGCCCCATCGCGATTGTGCGAACGACGTTGTCTCCTAATTGAGAGGCGACTTCGCAAACTAAAACCGAAGCCTCAGACGACTTATGCCCATTGCCGGTATGCGGCAACTTGATTTTAATGGCGTTATTAATGGCCGGCAATTTTCCTTGCGGAAATTCCACATCCAAAACAGGTCCCACGACCTGAACGATTTTCCCGACATTCAGAGTTTTCGCCTTATGCTCGCTCATTATGATTATTCTCCTAGAAAGTTTTCCTCACGACGCCAAAGCCTCCGCTCCGCCAACCAGTTCCGCGATTTCCTTGGTGATCATCGCTTGCCGCTGGCGGTTGAGGCTCAAATTCAAGGACCCGCGGAGTTCTTTCGCGTTTTTTGAAGCCGCATCCATCGCGTTCATTCGGGCCGACAATTCCGCCGCCTGGGACTCCAAGAGAATCCGGTATATCTGAGCCTTTAAATAGCGCGGTAAAAGGACTCCGAGCAGATCTTCCTCTTTCGGCTCAAACTCATAGTCCACTAGCGTCCCGGGCGCCTCTTCGGACAAAGGGGCGATTGGAAGAATTGGGAACTCCACAAGTTTTTGTTGGGCGACGGATTTAAATTCGTTATAGACGACGATAACGCTTGAAAGTTTCTTTTCAAAATAAGCTTTTAGAATTTCTTGTCCAAGAATTTCCGCATGGGTAAAAGAAACCTTGGGAAAAATTCCGGTCATCTCGTGCAGAACCTCGCAATCAAAGCCTTTTAGACGCCTAAAAAAGTCGCGGCTTTTCCGTCCGACGGCAATGGCGTAGAATTTTTGGTTTTGCCTCTGCATCAACCCTAAAGAGGTCCGAATCAAATTCGAGTTAAAGGCTCCGCAAAGGCCTTTGTCCGCTGCGACCAAGACGATCAAGGACGCTCCATGCGGGCCGGACTGAAAATACTCTTTCAAAGACGGCGGAAAATGGGCGGCCTCCGAAGCGGAGTTTTTGCCTATTCGAAAAGCCAAGGCCCGACATAAATCCTCAAGCCGCACGGCAAAAGGGCGCGCGGAAATGATGCTCGATTGCGCGCGACGCATGCGAGCGGCGGCGACCATTTTCATCGCCTTGGTAATCTGCTCGGTCGATTTGACTGATTTAATTTTGCGGCGGATTTCGCGCAGGGAAGCCATTAGGCCATCACCGCCTTTTGGGAAGCGCCGGAACCAAAATAATCCCGAATCGCGGCTTCCATTGAATAACGCGCCTTAAAACCAAAAGATTTCTCCGCTGCCATCGGGTCGCCCAAAGTCTCATTTTGATAAAAAGAATAGGGGTTTTTAATGTAATCTGGATCGTATTTGGTTCCCAAAACAGCGTTTAAATGGCCAATGATCTGGTTAAACGTCGTTTTCTGTCCCGTGCAGATGTTGTAAACCCCGTTTGGCGCTTTTTTCGCCGCCATAATTGTTCCCATCGCGACGTCCTTAATATAAATGAAATCCCGATATTGATCTCCAAACTCAAAAATCCGGGGACGTTTACCCGCCTTCATCTGCAAAGATAATTGCCAAATCATGCTGGCAAACTTTCCTTTAAAGCTCTCGCCCGGACCAAAAACGTTAAAGTAGCGCACGCCCGCCACCTTAATATTGGGGTTTTTTCTAACGAAATCAGACGCAACGTTTTCCATCACTTGTTTGGAAAATCCGTAAACGTTCATCGGACGCCGGGTCGCCGTTTCTTTCATTGGAAGGGGTCCGGCGCCGTAAACCGCGGCCGAAGACGCATAGGCGACATTTTCAACTTTAAATTGAGCGGCAAAGAAAAGAATTTCGCGGAACGCCTCGACGTTTTCCTCCATCATTTTTTTCTGATCCATGACGGTGGTGTCGGTGATGGCGGCCTCATGAATAATCATCTCAACCGGGCCGACTCTCTCCGGCCACCAAGAGCGGTCTTTAAAGATGGATGCCGCGATCAAATCGCCTTTAAAGTCCAAAAGATTCTCGAAGTTCCCGGAGGAAAAGTCGTCGAGCCCCACCACCTCATGCCCTTCTTTCTCTAATTGAAGAGCGATGTTGGAGCCGACAAACCCCGCCGCGCCGGTGACTAAGATTCTCATTTAAGCGACCGTTGAAACAATTCCTTAAATTCTTTAAGAGCTTCAACCAAACGCGCTTTCGTGGAATCATCCATCGTCTTTTTCTCAACTAAGGTCTTGGAGACATCAGAGTGTTTCTGAGAGATGAAGCTCAAAAATTCTTTTTCAAAACGTCGAAGCTGCGCGGTAGGGATATCATCCAAATATCCGTTGACGCCGGCGAAAACAACCAACACCTGGCTTTCAAACGGAAGCGGCTGATATTGGTCTTGTTTGAGTATCTCCACCAATCTCTCACCCCTGGCCAATTGGTCCTTGGCCGCCTTATCTAGGTCGGAGCCAAATTGCGCGAAAGCCGCCAATTCGTTGTATTGAGCAAGATCCAGCCTCAGTCGACCCGCGACCTGCTTCATCGCCTTGGTTTGAGCCGCGCCTCCAACGCGCGAGACGGAAAGACCCACGTTGACGGCTGGGCGAACACCGGAGTAAAATAGGCTCGTTTCAAGATAAATCTGGCCATCGGTAATCGAAATGACGTTGGTCGGAATATAGGCCGACACGTCTCCCGCTTGAGTTTCGATGATCGGAAGCGCCGTTAAAGACCCGGAACCGTTTTTCTCGGAGAGCTTGCACGCTCTTTCTAAAAGGCGGGAATGAAGATAAAAAACGTCTCCCGGATAAGCCTCGCGGGCCGGCGGACGGCGAAGCAAAAGGGACAATTGCCGATAGGCTTGCGCATGTTTGGACAAATCATCGTAAATAACCAGCACATGCCGCCCTTGCCACAAAAATTCTTCGCCCAAGGCGCATCCGGAATAGGGCGCGATATAAAGGAGAGGCGCGGGATCAGAAGCCGTTGCCGCGACAACGATGGAATATTCCATCGCTCCCGCGTTTTCAAGAGTCTGAACGACTTGAGCCACCGTTGAACGCTTTTGTCCGATCGCGACGTAAATACAAATCGGGCGATTCGGCGCGTTTTTCTGGTTGATGATGGCGTCAAGGGCGATCGCGGTCTTTCCGGTCTGACGGTCGCCGATGATGAGTTCGCGTTGTCCGCGGCCGATGGGAATCATGGAATCGACGGCTTTAAGACCGGTTTGAAGAGGTTCGGTCACAGGGGCGCGATCAATAACGCCGGGAGCGACGACTTCAAGAGGTCTTGAATTTGAGGCCTTGATCGGCCCTTTACCGTCCAAAGGTTCTCCAAGCGGGTTAACCACCCGTCCGATCATCGCATCTCCGGTCGGAATCGACATCAAGCGCCCCGTTCTTTTAACGGGGTCGCCTTCATTGACCATTTCATCGGAACCCAAGAGCACGCACCCGACGTTTTCTTTTTCCAAATTCAAGGCCATTCCCATCACATGATGAGGGAATTCAAGCAGTTCCCCGGCCATCACGCGCTCAAGTCCATAGAGGCGGGCGATTCCGTCTCCCACCTGCAAAACAACCCCCTCCTCGCGAAGCTCGGTCGAGGGGTCGAAGCCTTCGATTCCTTTTTTTATGACGGCGGTTATTTCTTCCGGTTTAATGGCCATTATTAAAACTCTCCTTCATTCGCGCTAGTCTTCCTTTTAAACTTGAGTCCATCATCCAATCTCCAAGGCGAACCACAATGCCGCCGATGATGCTGGAATCTTCTTTGACGTTGAGTTCCACTTGTTTTCCGGCAAATCTGGCCAATTGTGTCTCTAAATCTTTTCGCGCAGACGCGTCAAGCGAGCGCCAAACGAAAACCTCGGCTGTGGCTTTATTTTTTTTCTCAAGGTGAATCTTTTCAAAACGGGTCTGAATCAAAGGCCACAAATAAAATCGTCTTTTCTCGATCAAAAGCTGGAAAAAGCGCAGAGTTGCGTCTAAGACCTTGCCCTGCATAAGCTCTGATAACAGGGCTTTTTTCTGTTCAATGGAAAAAGCCGGAGAACTAAGGCTGGATTCTAATTTTTTGATGAGAGGCGCGGTCAGCGTCAAATCCTGGCTGACCCGATCCTCATTTTTGGACGAAGCCGCCACCTCAAAAAGAGCCTTCGCGTATCTAGCGGCAATCACGCCATCATCTATTTTCAATTTATTTTTCCTGGACGACTTTCAAATCGCTAAGAAAAGATTCGACCGTCTTTTTTTGGACATGCTCGTTGACTGATTCACCCAAAATTTTTTCCGCGGCCATCAGAGAAAGCCCGGAAATCTCGCGGCGCAGTTCGGAGCTCAAGCGTTCTTTTTCAAGCCCAAGTTCTTGCATCGTCTTTTCTTTGATTTTAAGCGCTTGAGACTCGGCTTCCTGCTGGATTTTCATCCGCAAAGTTTCCGCCTGTTTGGACGCTTCATCGATGATTTGCCGCGCTTTTTGATCCAGACCTTTCATTTGGGACTCGATATCGGACTGCGCTCTTTCGGCCACCTCGCGCGCTTTTTTAGCCAAATCCAAATCGCCCTTGATTCTGGTCTCGCGATCTTCGATCGCTTGAATCAGAGGCCCCCACGCAAATTTTTTAAGAATATAGACTAAAAACAAAAATGTGACAATCGTCCAAACAATCAGCCCCGGTTCGGGGTTCAGCAATCGATCCATGCCCTCAATTCTCCTTATCTTCCG